>JAHJDU010000348.1 GCA_018812385.1 Pseudomonadota bacterium | reverse complement strand
TTATTTTTTCTTTTTAAACCAGTCTTTATCCCCGTAAAGGCCGGTTAGACAATCAGGACAGATGCCCTGGGAAAAAGTGACCTGGGAATGTGCCTCAATATATGAGTCCACCTGTTTCCAGAACCCTTCGTCATCTCTTATTTTCTTACACTTTGAACACATGGGAAGAAGTCCCCTGAGTGTTCTGATTTCAATATGGGTTTTTATCCTGGCCAGCAATTCGGCTGCGTTAAAGGGTTTGGTGACATAATCCACACCACCAACATCAAATCCTTTTAAAATATCTTGTGACCCCGTCAGGGCCGTGAGAAAAATAATGGGAATCTGTTGAGCAAAAAAATCCTTTTTTATTTTTTCACACACTTCATACCCGTCCATGTCAGGCATCATGATGTCCATCAAAATCAGGTCAGGGTCATTTTTTTTCACAAAATTCAATGCCTGCTGCCCGTTTAGGGCCATGCCCACTTCATATCCGTTATCGGAAAGAAGCTTGCCCAGAAACTGGAGGTTCTGGGGATTATCATCCACAGCCAGGATCAGTGATTTTTCATGGTTCATAAAATATTTCCTATTTTTATTTTCAAATCCTTTATTTTCAAATTCACGGGAATTATTTTGTTATAGTTGTCATGCCAATGCAACGGTTTCTCAATTAACAAAATGCAAAATAATTAACAAGCCATTTATTTCCCATATTTCATGGATAACTCATGGTATTTTTTCAGTTTTTCCTGGACCTTACCAAAGACAGTATTTTCAGGATAAGAAAAATTTGAATCCGGCTGCCCTGCCCTGACCCCCGTAAGAACTTGGATCCCCTCTTCAATGGTGCTGACCTTGTAAATATGAAATTGTTTTTTCTCAATGGCCTGGACCACATCTTTTCTCAAAACAAGATTTTTCACATTTGAAGAAGGAATCATGACCCCCTGGGTTTTGGTGATCCCTTTTTTTACGCAGGTATCATAGAATCCTTCTATTTTTTCATTCACACCGCCAATGGCCTGGATTTCACCCTTTTGATTCACGGACCCTGTTACAGCTATTTCCTGGCGGACAGGGATACCGGAAAGACTTGAAAGCACAGCATACAACTCTGTGGATGAGGCACTGTCACCGTCAATCCCATCGTAACTTTGCTCAAATGTAATACTGATACTCACACTTAAGGGATAATTTTGAGCAAACATTCTACCAAGAAAACCTGCGACAATCATTACACCTTTATCATGAGTCTCACCCGAAAGATCAGATTCATGTTCAACATTAATGATGCCGGGAGTTCCCATATAGGATTCTGCCGTAATCCGTGTGGGCCTTCCAAAAGCTATTTCGCCCATATCATAGACAGCAAGGGCATTTACCTGGCCTATTATCTTTCCTTTTACATCCAGCAGAACTGATTGATCATCAAATTGCTCCATTACTTTTTCTTCGTAAAGGTTATGGCGAAACCTGTGCTGGCTGTTCGCCCGGATTACATATCCTTCAGAAACCACAAGAGCATTATCCTTTTTCGCCCAATAATCAGCTTCTTTTAAAATTCCAAGTATCTTACCAAATCTAAGGGAGAGTTTTTTCCGATCAGAAACCATCCTGTTTCCATATTCAATCACAGCCCACACACCATCCGCCGTAAAACTCAGCAAATTTTCTTTTTTACACACCCTGGCAATAAACCTGGCATAATTGTACAAATTCTCATCTGTCAGTTCTGCCTCATAATCAAAATCAGCCCTGACCTTAAATATTTTATTGAATCTTAAATCCGTGCTCTGCAAAATTCTAAAGGGTTCATACCCGCCCACAAGTATCACCTTGACATTCAATGGTATGGGAGCGGGCTTTAATGAAGGCATACCATAATCTGCCTGGTCAGGCATATCTTCGATCCTGAGCATCGAGTCCTGCAGTGTTCTTTTTAAAGATTCCCACACGGGGAGATTCATTAAAAGTGGTTCAATATTAAGAATAAGATAGCCTTTATTGGCTTTCAACAGAGAACCGGCCTGAACCATTGTAAAATCAGTCTCAAATGTTCCCAGAATTGGTTTTTTTTCAATTTTCCCAAAAAGATTCTGAAAACTGGGGTTTGGCTCAAATACAACGGGTGCCCCTTTTTCCCGCCTTCGATCCACCAGGACATTGACCTGATATCTTTTCACAAGAGAACCCGCCATTTCCTGGAACTTCTTGCCTTCAGCATCCTCCTGGCCTTTCCCCCCCAGAAACATGGCAATATTATCTATAATATCATCCTTGACATTTTTCAGATAGGTTTGAATATCTTTGCATTGCCTGAAATAATATCTTACAGGATCAATTAGTTCTGAAATAAGCTGTTCTGTTTTTGAAGTGACGCTCCCCTTTAAAACGACTTTCATTTCATCCCCAAGCTTAGTTGTTTCAAGAAGAGATTCATTAAGTCTTTCTTCAACGGGTACGGATTTTGTAATAATTTCCTGCCGTGCTGCTTCATCAAGGGCAAGATACGCTTCCTGGGACATGGGCTGGCCATCTGACACCGGGACAACCTGGTAATCGTTTTCTGTCCTGACTATTGATAGTCCTTTACTTTTAGCAAGATGTTCAACATCCTCAAGTAATTTTTTTTGCCGGGTTGAATATTCTTTGTAAATTTTAGCTTGATCCTCCTGAAAAGATGATGTTTCAAAAAATTCAAGAATTTTGGTCTTTAGCACTTCAATAAACTTGGTCATGCTTTGACTGAAATAAACAGCCGATCCTGTCGGCATTTCAATCACAATCGGGCAATACGCATCATCAAAATTATTAACCAGGCAAAGGTCTTCCGATGTTTCACGACTTTTGGCATACTCAAGAAGAAGCTTTTTGACAATGGTCGATTTGCCAGTGCCTTCCAGGCCTGTGACAAAAATATTATACTCCGGGCCCCTCATATTCAACCCGAAATCAATGGCTTCAACAGCTCGTTTTTGACCAATAATGCTGTCTAAAGGTTCCAGTTCCGATGTATCCTGAAAGTCAAACAGACCAGAAGGATATTTTTTGCTCAAATCTTTTACCAAAACCTCAAATCTTTGCACCATCTTGTCTCCTTTACCATATTTTTACTTATCCAGATTTTAAATATCCATGGGAATAATCTGGGCATCAGCGTACAAGGTTGAATCATCAAATATATTGCAATGATACACACCATTAGCCTTTTTCCAGCCTGACCGAACCCTTTCTTTTGTTCTGCCGATTTCACGGTTGAATCTGATTTTAATATTCTTTATCGGCTTTCCATTGGTGTTTATCGTATTATGATACAAAGTTTCCAGGAATCCCAGATATATGGTATTATTCACATGCCCGTTCACATCAAAATCTGAATAACGCAGACTGATATCCATCTCCTGTTCCGGCTGAATCTTACCACAGGCCTGCCAGTCATCAATTTCCTTGTCAAACCATTTCTCTTTTTCAATCTCATACAGCCCGGAAATCTGGGTCGGCACTTTTAAGATCCGCTTTTTTTTGAAATCATAAAAAAGCCAGACACCTGATCCCCTGGCAATATCCCCATGAGATGAATGTATATGATACTCCCGAAATCCTTTATAGCCTTTAAATCCCCTTGACCAGGTTGTAAGCGTAACATCCTCGCCCAGCACTGGATAGCGGAAAAACTCAATTTCCAAACGATTTAAAAACCAGATAACTCCTTTTTCAAATAATACTTCCGGACCTTCCCCAATCTTTGTTGAATGAAGCATGGCCATTTCCTGAAAAAGCCTGGCAGTTGAATGAATCCTCAGTTTAAACTGGGGGTCAATATCAAAAAAACCTATCTTATATAATTTTTCTATCTTCATTACAGCCCCAATCGGCAAAAAGAATCATAAAAGCAAAACCGGTTCCAGAAGAATCATCGTCACTTATATCCGTCTCCATCCTTACAACGGATCCATTTTTCACATGCAGCCTTACAGGACACCTGCTGCCACAGTTAACATTGCATGTTGACCAAACTATTTCGTCAGGCGGATTATGTGCTTCCAATTTATGATATATCCCGGGCATGGTTCATGCTAATGGTTCATACTAATTGTTGATAATTCATACTATATGGATGTTTGAAAAGAAAAAATATGGGATCAGCTATTTCCTGTAACTTGATTCCGGCCGCTTGTTTTGGACTGATAAAGCGCTTTATCTGCATTTGATATCAAGGATTGGGGCTTATCATTTTTATCGGGAACACAGATTGCCGCCCCCGTGCTGATAGTGGTCTGAAGGATTTGGCCCTCATATTCCAAATGTAATGCCGCTATCTTCAACCGAACCTTTTCAGCCATCATGCAGACATTTTCCAGAGGTTTGTTGGGTATGATGGCAATGAATTCATCACCGCCATAACGGGCTATGATATCTGTCTCACGTTTAAAAATATTTTTGATCGTCGTTGCTGTGGCTTTAAGATAGTGATCCCCGGCCAGATGACCATACTCATCATTGATCCGTTTAAAACCGTCAATATCAAAAATAATAATGGATATCGAGATTTGCTGCCTCAAAGACCGGCTCCATTCAAAAGAAAAGGCCTCATCAAAATACCGTCGATTGTACAAATCGGTCAGGCCGTCGATCCGGCTAATCGTTTCAAGAACTTTTGATTTTTCTTCCAGTAAATATTCATTTTCAAGGGCATCCCAATATTCCCTGTTCCCTCTATGGGCTATAAGACAAAGATAAATAAAAAAAATGCTGATGGAAAACACCATTGGCATATTCATTTGATAAAAACCCATTACCCCTATAGCCGGCACCAGCATAAAAAAACTAAAGGAAATGGACAATCTCAGGTCGGGGATAAATGCCACAGACCCCCCTGCGCAAAGGCCAATGGTACACATCGTCATTAAAAGCGTTGCACTAAGCTCTCCATCCTGGATCATAAATTTTGCAAACCCGATCCCCCAGATCAATGCTGTCACAGCAACACTTAAAATAAAAATATAATTATTGACGTTTTCAAATTTTGGCTTTGCCCATTTTGCAATGTACAGGTGAAGTAACCTTAACAGGCAAATCCCTGAAAGTGAAAATATAAATGGATTGGAAAATTCAGGATAGCGGATATAATAGTTGTCTGTAAACAAAACAATACAGGCAGTCGACAGGTAAAAAATAATACCAATGGTGGATCTTTGCTTCAAATCATTGATCACCCTTGGATATAGTTGATATCTTTTAAACTCCAACCTGCCCCCTGTTGAACAAAATTTTATCCTGACCCTTTAACAATATTCATATCATCATAATAAAAAAAAAAGCAATGGTTTTAAAACAATAATTATAAGGATATCTTATCACCGGGCTTAGGGATAATTGTTTCATAGCCTTTTTGTTGAAGATGCTTTGCAAAGGCAGCGCTTTGAGTCTCCTCCCCATGGACAATGGCAATTTTCTTTATTCGAAGATTTGATCCCATAATAATTTTTTCAAGTTCATGTTTGTCTGCATGGGCGCTGAATCCGCCTATTTTTTCAACTTTTGCACGCAATGGATAAATTTTCCCCAGTATCTTTATTTCAGGCGCATCCCCATCGTGCCCTGATTCAATGGTTTGGGCACCCAGATCCTGAATCCGCCTGCCCAAGGTATTTTCAGCCATATACCCCACAAGCAGGATGGTGTTTTTCGAGTCATGAATCTTATATCGAAGATGATGCAAAATCCTTCCAGCTTCACACATTCCCGAAGCAGATATCACCACATGGGAGGAATTATCCTTATTCAACTGCATGGATTCCTGCACGGTTTGAACAAACCTGATTTTTTCGAACTGAAATGGATTTTTCCCTTTTTCAAGAAAGGTTTCATGTGTTTCCTTATCATAAACTTCCGGGTGTTCACCAAAAACCTTGGTAAGATTGGTTGCCAAAGGACTGTCAACATATACAGGACGTCTTGGCACCTCTCCATTGTCATAAAGCTCATGAAGAATATAAATCAATTCCTGGGTTCTGCCAAAAGCAAAGGAAGGAATGATCACAGACCCGCCCCTTTCAAATGTATCATTGAGCACTTTTTTCAGCCTTGATCCAAGATCTTCAACGGGCTCGTGCTCCCTGTCGCCATAGGTACTTTCTGTGATGAACAGGTCAATGTCCCTGTCTTCTTCGTCAAAGGTCAGGGTTGGGTCCCTTAATATGGGTTTTCCAAACCGGCCCACATCCCCCGTATACAGAACCCTGGTGGTTTTACCATCTCTTTTAATGGTCACAACTGAAAAAGCTGATCCAAGAATATGACCTGCCACATAAAACTTTACCGTGGTATTTTCACCAATGGTCACAGGATAATTACATGGATATCCATCAATAAAGCCAAGGGATTGCCTTGCTTCATCCATGGTATAAAGTGGGGTGACAATATCAAGTTCATGCTGTTTTTGAAGCTTATGAATAACATCGATGTTGAGTTCATGAGCATTCTTTTTCAACATTTTTTTTATGTCACTTCTTTGCCTATTCGAGACCTCCTGCTTTACATTATTCTGTTCCAATTGGCGTAAAAAGGATCTCAGTGACTTATAGTTCAAATATTGTGCATCTGATTCCTGAATATGTCCGCTGTCCATCAACATATAATCCAGGGCATCTGCCGTGGGCCGGGTTGTCACCACACGGCCGGAAAAACCCTCTTTTGTCAGTAAGGGGATACGACCTGAGTGATCAATATGAGCATGGGATAGAATCATATTGGTGATCTTGCTTCTATCAATGGGGAAAATTTGATTTTTTTCCTTACTTTCTTTTCGCCTGCCCTGAAACATACCGCAATCAAAGAGAATTTTATCCTTGCCTGTATCCAGAAGATGCATTGATCCTGTCACTTCACCTGCTGCGCCGTAGAAAGTTACATCCATAATTACCTCAATCTTTGTTCTAGGGTTATAATAGACGGGGTCAGGCTTGCGTTGTTGCATTTATTGAGAAATAAACGCAAGCCTGACCCCACAAAAGTTGCACTATTTATTAAAGACTTTTTTCAAAAGCTCTGTTGTTCTTTTGACTGGATTTTCCCGGATGGCTGCCTCTTCTTTTGCCATATAGTAAAAAATGCCGTCCATTCCTTTTTCCACCACATGATCCGTAAGATCTGCTTTTACATCTGGAACAAAGGGAATAGATTTGTATCCTTTCATCATATTGTCAAAGGACTTTACCGCACCGACCTGGGACAGGCTGTCCTCAATCACAGGCTTCATTTCTTTGGAAAGATCCGGTGACATCTTTCCTTTAAAATATTGTGTGGCCGCATCTTTTGGCCCGTCATAAATTCCCTTCACATCCTCCATTGTCAAACTTTTAATGGCATCCCCGAATAATTGTTTTGCCTTTGGTGTTGCAACCTCTGCTGCCCTGTTCAGCTTTAACTCAAGGTCTTCAAAAAGAGAGGACATGCCCACCTTGCTCAACATATTTTTTACCTTTTCAAGACTTGCCGGCAAGGGAATATGAATGTTGGAATCCTTGTTAAACCCATCTGTTGCCCCCAATTGCTTCACAACATTTTCCGAGCCGACCTTAAGGGCTTCTTTGAGTCCGGCATTGATTTCGTCAATGGTCAGCGCGCTTGCTTTATCGCCCCCTCCAAATGATTTTAAAAGATCACTGCCTTTAGTGAGCCAGGAATTACCGGCAAAAACCTGTGCTGATAATATCAGCGTGGCCATGAAGACCACTTGCAGTATCCCTAGGAATTTAAGGTTTAAATGTTTCATTTTCCCCTCCATTATTAAACAATGAATTTTATCCAGTTTTATCATTCCAAGGGTCCTATGCCGGGAATCCTGGGAAGGTGCGAAAAATTTTTTAACAACACCCCTGGAATTGATAAACCTGATTCTATTTTGTGAAACCAGGCAATAGACCCTTAATCTGCTTTGTCACGTCTTCCTTAACAGATTCTATTTTTTCTTTGGAATCTACTTTTGTGTCCAATACCTGTTTTAATCCTTCCGCGCTTGGAAGACCCTGGCCTTCGATCATGCCCTTCAGATCAATGCCTGTAAGATCAGGGCGGATTTTAGGAGAAGCAAAAGCTCCTGTAATAAGAACCGGCACCATCAAACCCGATCTTTGTTTTGCATCTCCCTGGCCTTTCAGGGTAGCAACAAATTTTGGCTCCACCCTTAAATCAAGCAGCTCGTTTACAAGATTGACATCTCCCGTTGCCATCACCCGCATCAAAGGAGACATCATACTGGTTCCATCAGTATTGATAAGACCATTCTTTGCAGTAAAAGGAATTTTCAATTCTGCAAAATCAGTTCTTGGTTTTTCTTTTACTTGTTCCCCCGCCCCAAACTTAGCCGTGACATTTCGCACCATACCGGCAAGGTCAATACCGATAATTGCACCATCAGTAAACAAGAGCTCCCCTTGTCCTGTCAATGTCTGCTTGATCATATCAGCCGTGTCGCCTGTCATGGAAAGTCCTATATTGGTGTTCAGGCTTCCATCAATCAATTCCTTTTGCAGGGCATCTTTCATCAAAGGTCCTGCCTGAATACCTTTGGCATCAATGGTCACTTTTGTCTGTGGGGCATTTTTTTGAACATTGACCACAAGTTTTGATGCAACACTTCCCTGGTAAAGATTTAAGCCCAACGGATCTACGGTAACAATGCCTTTGTCTGCCAGAACATGGACGTCAATATTTTCAACGATTGCGCCATGGGCCTTTAATTTACCAACCTTAACCTTTCCATCCAGAACAAGTTTTCGCAAGGGCCCATAATCTGTTTTTTTCGCGGGTGTGGTGCCGGCCGCCTGGGTTGTTTCTTGCTTTGCCGGGGGTTCCGGCAGATACCGGTCAAGGTCGATCTCGTCCAATTTAAGGTCAAACTTCAGGTTGGGCTTTAAAAACTCTTTGGCTGAAGCTGAAAATATCAACTTTGAATCATCCAATTGGAGCTGGCCTTCTGACAAGGACACACTGGCTGGGTTCCCTTTTAACCGTGTTTTTAAAGACAAGGCATCCAATACTTTTGGATCTTTTGTCTGAACAGGAAACTTTTGATCCAGGGCAGCCAGAAGTTTTCTGGGTGAAAAAGAAGATATGTTCAGTTCAAGGTCAAAGGCCTGGCTTGCCAGAGGATCGATAATATTACCCTTTAATGTTATTTCCAGTTCTTCCAAAGCTTTTACAACAACATCAATTGCCATTGTGCCTTTACCCGGTTCCTTCCCAATGGGGCCGGCCGTTCCTTTAAGGGAAACCGGTTTTCCGTCAATCATGGCAGCAAATGAAATTCCAACAGGATTTTCAAGGCTGATATTCTCTAAATTCAAATTCAGGTCTGATATCTGTTTTTTAACATTTGTTCCTTGATCCACATATATCATTTGACCGTTTGTAATGGAAAATTTATCTACCTGCAAAGCTGCAATGGGCAGACCCTTTTCAGAAGAGGGTTTTTCTGTCTTCTTTTCCGCAACAGCTTTCTTCTCTTGTTTCGCACCAATCCCCTGCCAGTTGGCTTTACCATTTTTTAATTTTTCCAGATAAATCACAGGGCCATCCAGAACAAATGTTTTAACTTCTATTCTCTTTGACAAAAGCGGCATCACCTTGAGCCTGACCTCAAAATTCTTCACAGATACCATGCTTTTTTCATTGTATCCAACAGGATTACCTAATTGAAGATCTGTCAATTTCACACCCACCCAGGGGAAGACAGATACATCTATGTCGTCACCAAGGGTAAAAGATCGACCTGTAGCCTCTGTAACTTTTTGTTCAATTATGGGTTTATATTTTTTAACATCAACAAATTGAGGGATAATAATGACGGCGGCAATAATAAGAACTAAAAAAATACCGCCAATGATGAATAACCATTTAAGAATACTTTTCATGGGATCTCTCCAAATATTTTGGTTAATGGTTAAAACTTAAAGTATAATCAAGAATCTCTATTATTTCCAGATAGAAAAAAATTATCTTCCTTTTTTTACTACCGATTACACCACGGATAGTCAAATCCAAAATCAAATCTATACAAAAAAACTTCTGCTAAGGATTGGAAATTATATAAATTGAACAGAAATTGCGTTTAAGTAATTTCATTTCCGATCCTAAATATCGACTATAAGATTTGCAAAATTAAGCAGGGGGTTTTATTTTTTCCTGATTATAATACTGCCAGTGCCGCGTTATAATCGGGTTCATGGGTAATGTCATCAACAAGCTTTGCATGCAATATTTTATTGTTCTCGTCCAGAACAATAACCGCCCTTGCAGTCAACCCTTTTAAAGGACCATCTTCAATCAAAAGTCCATAATTATTTGCAAAATCAGGGTTGCGAAATAGCGAACCCGTTACCACATTTTCAATCCCTTCTGCACCGCAGAAACGTTTGTGAGCAAAGGGCAGATCAAAGGAAAGGCATATAACCTGAGTATTTTCAAGCTCTGATGCTTTTTTATTAAATGTTCTGACAGATGTTGCGCAAACATCTGTATCAATACTGGGGAAAATATTTAAAACTTTTCTTTTCCCGGAAAAATCCTCCAGGGAAAACTCGGATAAATCCTGTTTGACTGCTGAAAAGTTTTTTACACTTTTTTCTTTACCTGGAAATTCACCTGCCAGCTGTACATCATTTCCTGCTAATTTAGTTTTGGCCATTGGATATCTCCTTTTTTTAAAAAATACTTTAGCTTTAGTTGTCACTCCTTTTCAATCTCACTATTTTTATCTTTTATATTGTAATGGCTTGATCAATTTTTTTCAAGATGGGCTTTAAAAGATAAAACCGCTATTACTTTTCCTTCATGGAAAGAGAGATCCTTTTTCTTTTCACATCCTTTTCCAGGATTGTTACGATAACTGCCTGCCGGACTGTAACAATTTCATTGGGATCTTTTACAAAACGATCTGCCAGTTGACTGATATGAACAAGGCCGTCCTGGTGAACCCCGATGTCCACAAAGGCACCAAAGGCAGTGACATTTGTCACAATCCCCGGCACTTTCATCCCGGGCACAAGATCTTTGATATCATGGATGGTATTGTCA
>JAHJDU010000347.1 GCA_018812385.1 Pseudomonadota bacterium | reverse complement strand
TTCCTTGAGATACATTTTCACAGGATCTGTAACAGCACCGAACTCAATATCAGAACTGTCTTTTTTAGAAGAAAAAATGGCTTTGGAAATTTCTTTTTTCCTAGTTTCTTGATTCTTTTCTTTTCCAGAGGTTTTTCTAATTTTACATTTAGCAAACTTTTTAGTTGCTGTTGTAGCAGCTGTTGTAGTCGCTGTTTTAGTTGCTGTTTTAGTTGCTGTTTTAGTTGCTGTTTTAGTTGCTGTTTTAGTCGTTACTTTTGCAGCACTTTTCTTTGTGGCCTTTTTTATTTTTTCTTTTTCCTTATCCACAAGTTTTATCCCAAGCTCTTTAAGCTGCATAACAATATCTTCTATTTGTTCCAATGATTTTAAATCATCGGAAATTGCATCATTAATTTCGGCAAAAGAGAGGGAACCGGTTTTTTCACCTTTTTTAATCAGTTTTTTTAATTCTTTTTTACTAATCACAACATTCTCTCCAGACGTATTTGTCTTTACTGCCATAAAATGCCTCCCAAAGGCTTAGGATCGGAAATGAAATTGCTGAATCTCTGCCTGCTTTTGTTTTAACAGATCCATTAAATCAGAATCACAGCCCTTTTCCGCACTTATAATTTTAGTTGTTAAAGTGTTTTCCTGCTTTTTTCTTACTCTAATAATTCTATGGATTATAGACAAAGCAGTTTGATGAATATCCTGTTCTGAAAAAAAATCATCCATGGCATAGGAAGCAATAAGTTCCTGGTCCTCAGTATTTTCCATACCCGCCATAACATTTGTAATGAAGGCTTCTTTTTTGGGATCCATACTTAAAATTTTCTGTGCCAGACGTTTTAATTTTTCAGAATAAAAATAACCTAAAACCTCTTTGTCTTTAATTTCGTCTATGATTTCGGGATAGTTCAGCATCAGGGAAATCATCTGTTCTTCTCTTCGATCAGATTCCAGTTTAGCATCCTGTTTTTTCCCACCACTTAAAAAAGATTTTTTTTCAGGATGATTTAAATATTGTTCCCTGACCTTCTCCAAAACAGCTTTTTCATCAATATTCAGAGTTTCGGCAAGCTCTTTTACATATAAAGATCTTAATGCGCTGTCTTGAATCAAAATCAGCTGCTTTTTCATATCCTCTAAAATCCGAATCCGGCCTTCCACAGACAGCCCATGTGTATCAATGGAAACCTGCAAGAGAAACTGCATCATGGTTTTGGCATTTAAAGCCAGTTCATTAAATGCTTCCTGCCCATGTTTTACCACATAGGAATCCGGATCATTTCCTTGTGGAAGCACAAGGATTCTTGTATCAACACCCTCATTCATGAAAATTTTAATACTTCTTTTGGCAGCATTAATTCCAGCTGTATCAGAATCAAAAACCAATACCATCCTGGGAGCATATCCTTTAAGTATCCTGACATGATCAGGAGTTAATGCTGTACCAAGACTTGCCACTGTGTTTTTAATACCGTGTTGATAAAGGGATAAAAAATCAAAATATCCTTCAACAATGTAGACTAAACCTTCCTGTCGGCAAAATTGTTTTGACGTATGGAGGCCGTAAAGGATACGACTTTTGTTATATACTGGCGTTTCAGGGGAATTCATATATTTTGGCATGGCATCATCCATCACCCTGCCGCCAAACCCTGCCACCTGCATATTTATATCAAAAATGGGAAACATGATACGATTTCTAAACCTGTCATAATACCCATTATTCTGCTTTCTTTCCAAAATCAAACCGCTTTGGACTGCAATATTTTTAGAAATTTTCCGCTCTTTTAAAACCTTAACAATGGTATCCCAGTTATCTGGTGAAAACCCCAATCTGAACTGCTCAATCGTATCGTCTAAAATCCCTCTGTCTTTAAGGTATTGTCTTGCAATCTCTCCTGTCTTTGAATTTTTTAATTCATCAAAATAAGTTCCCATAACTATTTTATTCAACCGGAACAGATTCTCTTTGAGGTGAAGCTGTCTTTTTATTGCAGGATCAATTTCCTTGGTTTCTATTGTTATATTATACTTGCGGGCCATCATTTTTGCAGCCTCGGGAAACGTAATTCCATGATATTTCATTACATAGGACAATACATTTCCACCAGCACTGCAGCCAAAACAATGGAAGATCTGTTTGCTTGCATTTACAGAAAAAGA
>JAHJDU010000346.1 GCA_018812385.1 Pseudomonadota bacterium | reverse complement strand
TTCATATTGATTGCGATGGTTGTGCTTGTCACCAATTTGATTACGGATATCCTTTATGCATATCTTGACCCACGGATAAGGTATTAGGATTGATGATTTTCGATTGACTATTTTCGATTGACGAATAATGCGAATACCCACAAAAAGAAAATTCGGGCTTGCTCATTTGCTTCTCAAAGGGATTAGCCAGGAAGCACTTGGGAAGATTGGTATTGCCATAATTATCCTGTTTGGGTTAATGGCGCTGGTTTCCCCTTTTGTGATTAACATTGATCCAGACGTCTATGATCCTCTGATTGGTGTTGATCCCCTAATCTTTAGTTCTCAGGGACCTAGTTTGATCCATCTTCTGGGCACTGATCATCTGGGGAGAGACGTTTTTTCTCAGCTTCTCAAGGGATCACAAATCGCCTTTCTTGTTGGCATCACAGTGGGACTCATATCCACGCTGATAGGAGCAGCCATAGGACTTATCTCCGGTTATTTCAGAGGAGTTACGGATTCTTTGCTAATGAGGATAACAGACATAATGCTGTCTATTCCCTCGTTGCCTCTTTTGATAATGATATTGTGTGTATTTGAACAAAGAGGTATCTGGGTTATTGTAATGGTCCTTGGATTGACTGGCTGGCCCATAACAGCCAGGGTAATCCGCTCTCAAACCTTGACCTTAAGAGAGAGGCCTTTTGTGCAGGCAGCCAGGGTTTCAGGGGCATCTGACTGGCGGATTATTTTTGTTCATATTGCCCCAAACGTTCTTCCCCTCATCTTTCTCTATATGACCATCGGGGTCACCTATGCCATATTGACCGAAGCAGGCCTTGGATTTTTAGGATTTAGTGATCCCACTATTTCAAGTTGGGGAATGATGCTTCAATGGTGCTTTTCAACGGGTCATTCATTCAAGGCCCTTTACTGGATGATTCCGCCCGGGCTTTCAATTTCATTGCTGGCCCTGTCATTCTACATAGTCGGGTATTCCCTTGAAAGAGAGATCAATCCCCGACTGAGGCAGCCCTGATCATGGCAGTTCTTGAACTTAAATCCCTGGAAATGTCTTATAAGACACAGGAAGGCAATGTGCGTGCTATTGACGGGGCGTCTTTGAGAGTAGAAAAGGGGGATACGGTTGGCATTGTTGGGGAGTCTGGATGCGGAAAGACATCCCTTGGCCTTAGCATCCTCAGATTACTGCCTTCAAATGCCACTATTCACGGAGGACAAATTCTTTTCAAAGACCGGGATTTATTGTCCTTAAGCGAAAAAGACATGAGAAAAATCCGGTGGAACAACATATCAATGATTTTTCAGGCTGCCATGAACGCTCTGGATCCTGTCTATAGGGTGGGTGATCAGTTGATAGAGGCGCTTGTAGAACATCAAAGCCTGACCAAAAAACAAGCCAGTGATAAAATGGAGGCCATGTTTCAATTAGTGGGGCTGGACCCGGCAAGGGCACGTAATTACCCCCATGAATACAGCGGCGGCATGAAGCAGCGGGCCATTATTGCCATGTCTTTGATCTGTGATCCGGATATTATAATCGCTGATGAAGCAACTACTGCCTTAGATGTCCTTGTTCAAGACAGGATATTATCAGCCATTGAAAAAATACAGACAGAACTCAACATGACCATGCTGTACATTTCTCATGACATTGCCGTTGTTTCCGAGGTCTGTAATAAAATTGCCGTGATGTATGCTGGAAATATTGTGGAACATGGCGATACCATGTCTCTTTTTAAAGCGCCTCTTCATCCTTATACCCAGGGCTTGATGCATTCATTTCCAAAAATTCATGGAAACAGGGAAAGGTTGGAAGGGATCCCAGGAGAACCACCCCGGTTAACAGACTCCTCCCTGGGATGCAGATTCTTTCCCCGATGTCAGCAGTCACTGAAAGAATGTAATTCCATAAAGCCTGAATTTACGGAAATAGAGGGAAATCATTGGGTTGCCTGCCATGCAACCAGGAGAAGCCTTTGAGTGATATCATTGTTAAAACTACAAATCTGACAAAAATTTTCCCTGTTAAAAAGGGGATCTTCAGAAGATCGAAAGAAGGTATATATGCAGTCCATGACGTCAATTTAGAGATACCGGAAGGAAAGATATTTGGTCTGGTCGGCGAGTCAGGCAGCGGAAAGACGACCATCGGAAACCTATTGGTCAAGCTTATAGAACCAACAAGTGGGCGTATCCATCTGAACGGTCAGGATATTTTTGATCTAAAGAAGTCAGAAGAAATTCATTTCAGACGAAAAGTCCAGATGATTTTTCAAGACCCTTATGAGTCTTTGAATCCAAGATTGACGATCTACGAGACAGTGTCTGAGCCTTTAATTATTCAGGAAAAGCGATCTGTGCATGGGAATGAAAAGGAAGTTCTTTATGCCCTTGAATCGGTCGGTTTAACGCCTCCACAGGACTTCTTGTACAGATATCCTCACGAACTGAGCGGAGGACAAAGACAGAGAGTTGCAATTGCAAGGGCCCTGATTATTCAGCCTAAATTCGTGGTGGCGGATGAGCCGGTTTCCATGCTGGATGTTTCTATCAGGGTTTCAGTCTTGAATCTCATGCTGGATCTGAAGGATAAGTTTGGATTGACCTATCTCTTTATCACACATGATCTTTCTATCGCCAGATACATGTGCGACTGGCTGATTGTGATGTATCAGGGCAAGATCGTTGAGTCCGGCAGCACTGAAGAGGTCATTTCGCACCCGCTTCACCCATACACAAGGGCTCTGATTTCAGCAGTTCCCATACCCGATCCAACGATGAAAAGGAGTCGTGTTGAACTTTCAGAGGCAATGGAGGATATAAGTAAGCCGCCTTTACGCTGTAGGTTCTATCCCAAGTGTGAAAGAAAAAGTTCTAGGTGTGAGCAAGAGTATCCGGAATTTCAGGATAAGGGACATACTCACTTTGTGGCCTGCCATAGAGTGTAGTTCAGAAGTGAGCATACAGTAAACAAACGAAAGGAGAGCTAAAAAGGGAGGTACTTTATGAAAAAATACAATAAAGAAGAGCTTATTTTAAAATACAAAAAATATCTGATGCCATCGGTTCACACGAGCTTTACAGAACCATTGTGCCTTGAAAGAGGAGATGGTGAATTCTTGTACGATGTGGATGGAAATAAGTACCTTGATTTTTATACAGGCATAATGGTCGTAATATCAGGACATTGTAATGCAAAGGTAACCAAAGCTGTTTCAGATCAGATACAAAAGCTTCAGCATTCCTCATCATTTTTTATAAATCGGCCTGTGGTTGAACTGGCTGAGAAATTAGCAGAAATTACGCCCGGGAATCTTATGCAATCCTTTTTTGTTAATTCAGGCTCTGAAGCAGTCGAGGGAGCCATAAATCTTTCACAGATTTATACCAAAAACAAGACTGTCATTGGATTGCAACATGGTTATCATGGCCGTACCCTGTTGACAAAAACTCTCACTGGTATTTCAGCGTGGAGACAAGGTGCTACAAATGTTTCAGACATAAGATATACTCCAAGCGCCTATTGTTACAGATGCCCTTTTAATGCCACTCCGGAAAATTGCGATGTAATATGTGCAAATTATCTTGAAGAAGTTATCCAGACTCAAACATCCGGCCAGATAGCCTGTGTTGTGGCTGAAACAATACAGGGAGTAGGCGGGTTAATTACTCCTCCAAAAGACTATTTTAAAATATTAAATCAGATTACCAAAAACTATGGCGGTCTTTTGATTATTGATGAAGTTCAAACGGGGTTCGGGAGGACAGGCGGCAAAATGTTTGCCATAGAACACTATGGGGTTGAGCCTGATATTATAACTGTGGCTAAGGGGCTGGCAAACGGCTTTGCAATAGGGGCATTTATTTCAGGAAAAGAAATAGCCTCATGTTTTGAAGGCCCGTCAGTTTCAACTTTTGGAGGCAATCCTGTGTCTGCCGCTGCTGCTGTTGCAAATATCGAGTACATAGAAGAAAATAATATTCTGAGTAATTCAGAGCGTATGGGATCAATACTTAAGGAAAAATTGTTACAGCTTAAAGAAAAATACAGCATAATAGGTGATGTGAGAGGCAGAGGGCTTTACTGGGGATTGGAACTTGTGAAAGACAAAAAGACCAGGGAGCCGGCCTGGCAAGAAGCAGAGAGGATGACGCAGCTATGTAAAGATGGAGGTTTAATAGTGGGCCTGTCCGGAAGCTGGTTTCATGTTCTCAGGCTTGGGCCACCTTTGAATATCAAAGAGGATATAATTGAGGAAGCCATAAAGATGCTGGATATAGCTTTTGCCAGACTTAAACC
>JAHJDU010000030.1 GCA_018812385.1 Pseudomonadota bacterium | reverse complement strand
TCCACAAATGCAATGGTTTTGCCTTTGGGAACATTGGAAATTGTATCCACAATATCCAGGGCCGCATCCACCCGGCCGCCGAATGTGTCCATTTTAAACACAAAAACAGCATCGGTTTCCTCTTTGATCTCTTCCAAAGCCCTTTTGACATAGGCTGCCATACCCGGTTCCACAGTTCCTGTAACAGGGATGATATATACTTTTTGCTTTTTTTCAGAAGCAAAAGCCAGGTTTCCCGAAAAAAGTATACAAAAGAAGATCAGAATAAAAATCAATATATTTGTTTGTTTCATTTAAGTGTTTCTCTTTGTCTCTTAGAATAATAGACTATCTTACTTCTACACGATAAAGAATTTTCCCCATTAGGTCAAGAGAAGTGTTTATGGGTCTGGATATTTGCCATAAGAAATTTTGCATAACCCGTTCCAGGCCGATCACCTTACGTCCACTGGAAGGTATAGCAAGTTCGTAAATGCTTTTTGCAAAATAAAAACTTGTGCGCTGCAAGAGGACGTCCAGAATTTCCAGTGGAGATTCAGGTTGTTTTGTCCAACCGGTTTGCCTGTAATTTTTATAAAAGTTCCAAAGGTCTGGAATGGTTAAGACGGCAGAGTGTTTGAGGGAAGAATGACCGAGTTTCTGCCGTTCAATGCAAGACCTTTGAGAACTTTAAAAAATTATTCAGGCACTAGGGAGGACAAGATAACCTGGATCGAAACGGGTTGGCGTAAATTGGTTAGAAAATATGATTCTTTGTGGCCGGTCTGTCCGTTTTTTCAAAAAAAAATTGAATTTTGTGATAAAATTGATAAAATTGATAAATCAGAAGTTAGGGAGTGCGCAAATGGAGCAGATAAAAGTTTATAAAGCAGGTTTGGATATAGGCTCCACAACTGCGAAAATTGTCCTGTTGGATCAAACTGACGCACTGATTTTTTCAGACTATCAGCGACACCACGCAAAAATCTATGACACGGCAAAGTTGTTTCTGCAGGATATACTTGATCAGGACGGAAATTGCATCCTTGACCTGAAGTTAACGGGATCAGCAGCATTGGGTGCTTCAAAAAAACTAAATCTTCCTTTTGTCCAGGAAGTGATCGCCACCCATGGAGTCATTAAAATTAAATATCCGGATGTCAGAACTGCCATGGATATAGGCGGTGAAGATTCAAAAATCATTTTTTTAAATAAGGATAAACCGCCTGATATGCGGATGAACGGGAGCTGTGCAGGCGGAACCGGCAGTTTTATTGACCAGATGGCCACCTTGTTGAATATCGCCCCCTTTCAACTGGATGATCTGGCCGGAACCTATGATCATATCTATCCTGTGGCTTCCAGGTGTGGTGTGTTTGCCAAAACCGATGTCCAGAATATGCTCAGCCGGAACATCCCCCACAATGATATAGCGGCATCCATATTCCATGCCGTCGCCGTTCAATGTATCAATTCCCTTGCCAGGGGAATGGAAATAAAACCCAAAATACTCTTATGCGGCGGGGTATTTACCTTTCTTCCCAAACTGGTGGACACGTTTTTAAGGGTTTTGAACTTTTCTGCTGCTGATATGGTAATGCCTGAAAGATCTGAACTCATACCGGCAATGGGGGCAGCCCTGTTTGACAGATATCCGGCAAAGCCGATATCTGTCCGGCAATTGATCAAGCGGCTGGATACAGAACTTGAAAATACAGACCCGGTTAAGGATCGAATAGATCCCTTGTTTAAGAGTCACCACCATTTTATGAACTGGAAAGAACAGGCCGGAATCATTCCCATTCCAACATGCCCCATTAAAAGCTATGGCGGAGAAGAATGCTTTATCGGTATTGATTCAGGGTCAACCACGACAAAGATTGTTGTTATCGGGAAAAATAAAGAGATAGTGTATTCCTGGTATAAAAACAATAGTGGAAATCCCGTAAAGACTGTTATTGAAGGGTTGCTTGACTTCAGAAAACAGGTGTTTGAATTTCATCCCAGGTTGAAAATTGTCAAAAGTGCTGTGGCAGGATATGGTGAGGATTTAATCAGGGCTGCGTTTAATATGGATAAAGGAATTGTTGAAACCATTGCCCATTATACAGCAGCCAGTTTTATAGACCCAAAGGTCTCCTTTGTCCTGGATATCGGTGGCCAGGATATGAAAGCCATTTTTATTGACCACGGGGTCATCAACCGGATTGAGGTGAATGAAGCCTGTTCTTCCGGATGCGGTTCTTTTCTGGAAACACTTGCCGATTCTTTAAATTGCAGCATAGAAGAGTTCGCTCGCCTTGCCTGCCGTGCAAAAGCCCCCTGTGATCTGGGTACCCGGTGTACGGTATTCATGAATTCCAAGATAAAGCAATCCTTACGGGAAAATGCAACAGTGGAAGATATCAGTGCAGGGTTGTCCTATTCCGTGATCAAGAATTGTCTGTTTAAAGTGTTGCAGCTCCATACCATGTCTGAAATGGGAGATCATATTGTGTTGCAGGGCGGGACGTTTAAAAATCCTTCTCTTGTCCGGGCCATGGAACTTTTGACGGGCAGATCAGTGAAAACCTCTAAAATGCCTGAATTGATGGGGGCCTTTGGCGCAGCCCTGGTTGCCTGTAACGATTATATGGCAGATCCTTTATCACCCACAGGTTTTCCCGGGTTGTCGGAACTTGAGGAGATTGAGAACTACAAAACTAACCGGGTGTCCTGTAAGGGGTGTGAAAATAAGTGCAGGGTTACCCGATTTATTTTTCCCAATGGGCAATCTTTTTTTTCCGGCAACAAGTGTGAAAAATATTATGCGGCAAAAGGGGAACACCGGAACCGGGGATTTAATTTTATAACCTATAAGAATGACCTGATATTTAATCGGGACCTTTGCCCCAACCATGGCCCGAAGATGACCATCGGGATACCCAGATGCCTTAATTTTTATGAGAATTTCCCCTTCTGGCATGCGCTTTTTATCCATAGTGGTATCAATGTCAGGCTGTCATAACCGTCCACCGTGGGGCTGAGTGAAAATGGCATGGGAACCGTCATGTCTGATAATATTTGCTTTCCTGCCAAACTGGTCCATGGACATATTTATGACCTGGCCCAAAAAAAAGTAGGCAGGATTTTCTATCCCCTTGTCGTGTTTGAAAAAAAGGAATATGAACAGGCCCTGAATACCTACAATTGTCCCATTGTATCCAGCTATGCCGATGTGATTGAAAGTTCCATCCATCCTGAACAGCGATTTGGTATTCCCCTGGATAGGCCCGTGGTGAATTTTAATGATGAAAGCCTGTTGAGAAAAACCTGTCTTGGTTACTTGAAACTATTTAATATCAAAAAAACACAGGCTGATAAAGCTTTTAAAGCTGCTCTTTGCGCCCAAAAAGAATTTAAATATCAAATCAGAAACAAGGCCCTGAAAATTATTGATCAGGCAGAAAAGAACCATTCCCTTCTCATTGTACTGGCTGGAAGACCCTATCATTCAGATGGGCTGATAAATCATAAGATTCCCGATATCCTGACAGGATTTGGCGCGGATATTATTACCGAGGATGCGGTTCCCCTTGATGGTGACTCCCTTAAGGATGTTCATGTGGTGACCCAGTGGTCCTATCCCAACAAAATTTACAATGCAGCAAAATGGGTGGCTGGAAAACCGGATAATATTCAAATGGTTCAACTCAATTCCTTTGGCTGCGGTCCAGATGCCATCGTCATAGACGAGGTAAAAGAAATTTTAAAAACCGGACAAAAAAACCATACCCTGATAAAGGTGGATGAGATGTCAAATCCCGGATCTGTCCGGTTGAGATTACGTTCCATGGTGGAATCATTAAAAGTAAAAAGACTAAAAAAAAGATCCGGGCCTACCTTAAGAAAACCTTTTTTAAGCTTTCGCAAGGAAGACAAAAAAAGAATTATTTGGGCACCGTTTTTTGCAGAAGACTATTCTTCTTATCTGCCGGCAATATTTAAAAATGCTGGTTATGAATTTAAAATTCTTCCAAAGCCGGATAGAAAGTCCGTAGACCTTGGGCTTCAATATGCCAACAATGACATCTGTTACCCCGGGCTTATCGTGATCGGAGATATCATAAAAGCATTGAAAAATCATTCCTATCGTGCCCATGACATTGCCATTGGTATTACCCAGACCGGGGGACAGTGCCGGGCATCCAATTATCTTTCGCTGATCAGAAAAGCAATGATCAGCGCAGGGTTTGATGATATTCCCATTATTTCTGTTACTGCTTCCCAGGGACTAATTGATCAGCCCGGGTTTCAAATCAATTGGTTGATGAAGACCAAGATTCTATTTGTGACCACCATGTTTGCAGATTGTATAGCAAAAATGTATTATGCAACAGCTCCCCGGGAGAAAACAAAAGGCCTGAGCCAAAGCTTAAGACAGCACTATATGGAAAAGGTCAGCCCCAGTATTGCGGCAAATAAGTATTCAAAGATTTTCAGGTTATTGGACCAAGCCGTTGATGCCTTTAATGACATTCCCGTTCACAAAAAGGAATTGCCCAAAATGGGCATTGTGGGTGAGATCTATGTAAAATATAATTATTTTTAAAATCAGGACCTGGTTCACTGGCTTATCCGGCAAGGTATTGAGCCTGTTCTGCCCCCCATTATCGATTATTTTATCCAGGATCTTGTGAATTATAAAGAAAATATCAAGGCCGGTATCCGGCGTAGAAAATTCACAGATCTCTTAGGATTTCCCATTGATCGGCTGATAAGGGCCTACCACAAAAAAATAGAGTCCCTTTTTTCAAAATTTAAATATGGTATACCCTTTGATGATATAAAAGAAATTGCCCAAAAAGCCTCTAACATACTGACCATGACCAATCAATTTGGGGAAGGATGGCTCATCCCGGGTGAAATCTCAAGTTTTGCCGAACAGGGCATTCATAACGTCATCAGCCTGCAGCCCTTTGGCTGTATCGCAAATCATATTGTTTCCAAAGGCGTGGAAACAAAAATCAAATCTATATACCCTGATATGAATCTTTATTATCTGGATTTTGATGCCGGGATGAGTGAAGCAAATGTCCGGAACAGACTGCATTTTATGATTGAACACCTGTGATGCTTTGATCTGTTTCAAAACCAATAACAAAAACGAGCAGGGAAGGGATAACAAAGAGGGTAAAAACCGTTGACATGGCAAGGCCACCAAGCAGAATCGAACCCAGTCCTCGATACAGCTCGCTGCCCGATCCCGTTGACAATACCATGGGCAGCATGGCCAGAAGGCTGGTTGCGGCACTCATAAAAATGGGCCTGATGCGGGTTTTCACGGCATCGGCCACGGCTTCTTTGCCAAAAAGTCCATTATAGCGGACATTATTTAATGATTGGTGGACAATGAGAATCGCATTGTTTACCACAGTACCGATTAAAATAATAAACCCCAGCATGCTTAAGACATCAAAGCCCTGGGGAGCAATAAACTTGTTAACCGCATAAAGCCCGACAAAACCGCCAGCCGCAGCCAGGGGTACTGTGAAAAGAATGATAAAGGGGTATATAAAATTTTCAAATAGAGCTGCCATCAAAAGATAGGTAATGATCAAAGCCAGAAGAAGGTTCCACTGAAGGGCCTGCCGCGTCTCCACAAGTTTGTCTGCATTGCCGCCCACGCCCACTTTGACATTTTTGAGTTTTCCTGTCTTTTCCAAAGAAGGGATAATATCATTTTCAATCAGCTCCATGGCGCTCTGCAGGGCCAGGTCGGCAGGCGGGGTAACCTGAAGGGTAATGGTACGACTGCGCTCCAGATGATTTATCTGGGGCATACCCTCGCTGTATTCAATCCCTGCTACATCCCTGACCCGGATCAGATCTCCAAAGCTGTTGACAATGGTGGAGTTTAAAATATCTTCAGGTGAGTTGGCAAAAGAGGGCTGGCCTTTGAGTACCAGGTCAACCTGTTTGATTCCCTCGGGACGGTATTCCTCAATTTTACGGCCATCCATAAGGATATCGACATATACACCCAAATCTTCTGCTGTAAGACCATTGGCAGCCAGTTTTTCCTTATTTGGAATGATTTTTACTTCAGGATAACTGGCTTCAAGGGATGGCACGGGGCGGACCTGGGTGTTTTCCATTTTTGCGGTAATGGTTCCGAAAAGAGCATATGCTGCCTGGATAATATCATCCATACCCTCTCCTGAAATATTGACATCCACGGTTCTGCCTTTTCCAATACCAGACTCGAAAATTCCCGCCTGAATGCTGACGCCAAAGACCCCGGGGATTGAACCCATTACCCTGCTGAAAAGGGGTATGAGCTCTTTGGCACGGGTTTCATGGGTGCTGATACCTCCAAAAAGCGTGATACGATCAGCGCCCACAAAAAACATCTCTTTAATCTGGGGGAAACCATCTTTGCCATCTTCCTTGAAATAGGGTTCTGTTGCTTTGAATATATTTTTGCCCATGTTTTTTAGTTTGTCTACAGAATAGCCAGGCGGTGGAATTAGAATATTTAAAATAAGGTTTCTGTTGCCCTGGGGTAGATATTCAGCACTTGGCAAAAGATAGAAGGTCAAACCAATGGAGAGACTGGTAAACACAATAACAGTTGTCAGCCGGGTAAAGGCATTTTTCATGCACAGGTTGCTCAATTTCAAAATAACACTGGCCAGAAGCGAGCCGATAACACTTTTTTGCAGCCGCCCGGTTTTGATATTGTTCTTTTTCCTGTAAAACAAATTAAACAGGGTTGGAATCACGGAAATGGAAACAATGAGGCTTAAAAAAATGGAGGATGTAATGGCAATGGCAATATCCCGGAACAATTGCCCAGCCTCTTCCTGGATAAAAATGACAGGTAAAAAAACAGCCACCGTGGTTGCAGTGGAAGCCAGTACTGCCCCCCACACCTCTTTTGTTCCTTCATAGGCAGCATCAAAAGCGCTTTTGCCGGTCTTGCGGTGCCGGTCAATATTCTCAAGTATTACAATGGAATTATCCACCAGCATGCCCACGGCAAATGAAATCCCTGCCATACTAACAACATTCAGGTTCCTTCCCAGCAGCCATAGAAAAACAAAGCAGCCAATGGCAGAAATGGGAATGGCAATGCCCGTGATCAATGTGGCTCTTACACTTCTTAAAAAAAGCAGAAGAACACAGATGGCCAGCAGGCTGCCGATGAGGATATTGCGTTTAACCAGGTTGGTGGCAGTATTAATGTATGGACGCTGATCATAAACCATTTTCAAAATCAGCTTGTTGTCCGCAAGGATGGTTTTATTCAAATCATGGACTGCTTTTTCCACTGCATCTGTCATGCTAAGAACATTGGCTCCCTTTTCCTTTCGAACCGCCACCACCACCACCTGTTCTCCACTGTGCAGTACTGAGGCATCTTCTTTTTTATAGCCTTTTTCAACCTGTGCCACGTCCCTAAGGTAGACCCGGTTTATTCCATCATCAAAGATGACCACATCAAGGGCATCATCAGGCGTTTGAAACTGGCTTATGGTCCGGATGCGATAATTTTTCTTGGCCATACCCAGAATTCCTGCGGAAATATTCTGGTTTGCTCTGCGGATGGATGCAATGATCTGGTTGATGGACACATTATAACGGGCCATTTTCTGGGCATCAATGATCACATCCAGAGTGGTATCAGTGCCTCCAAATACAAGGAGAGAGCCAACTCCATTAACCCGCTCCAGATGCTGCCGGACATTATCTTCAAAAAAAGTCTTGAATTGATTGATAGGCTCTTTGTTGCCTGGTATTGTCTTTAAGACCATCCAGATAATGGGAGAACTATTGGCCCCGGAAGACTCTATGGTGGGTTTGTTGACATTTTCCGGATAATTGCCCACCTCGGACATTTTATTGGACACCCTGAGCAGAGCATCATCAAGGTTAGTTCCGATTTTAAAGGACAGGGTGATGGTACCCAAGCCGTTGTAACTGGAACTCTCCATCTCTGTCAGCCCCTGCAGACCTTTTAAAACTTTTTCCTGCTTTTCAATAATTTCCTTTTCAATTTCATAGGGTGTGGCACCATACCAGGCCGTGTTAACTGTAATCAAAGGCGTTTCCACATCAGGTGTAAGCTGGACCGGAAGTTTTTGAAACCCAATAAAACCGAACATAACTATGAGGATGACGCCCACTGCCACAGTTACGGGTTTATGGATAAAAAAACGGACAATGTCCATCTATTTTTCTCCAACAATGACAACGCTCTGATCAGAGCGCAAGCGCTCGTTACCTTCAATTATTACGGGCATGCCCTCTGTAAAATGTTCATTATCCGCACCGATCCTGTTACCAAAATAGGTCACGATATTTACAGGCAGCTGAACTGCCTTTTCTTGTTTTATCGTATAAACAAAATCATTCCCCTGGAACTTGAATAGTGCATCTCTTGGAATCATAGCCAGCTTTTGCTTGCTGCCCGTGGAAATAAAAACAGTTGCCGACATGTTTTGCGCCACCTTGGTTAACATGGGAATTCGTATTTTTATGAAAACATTTTTGGTTTTTGCATCGGCTATGGGAGACAGATTTTCAATGGTTCCGGTAAGTTCCATGTTGTATGCATTGATTATAACGGGCACTTGATCACCAGGAGAAACAAATTTCAGCAAGGTTTCCGCCACAGGGACTTTTATAAAAAGGTCATTGACAGACCCGATACTGACCAATTGTTTTCCCTGCTGGACCCAGTCTCCTGAATCCACATTTTTTTCAAGAATAATGCCATCAAAAGGTGCATTAATCACACTTTTTCGTTTTTGAATCAGCAGTTTTTCTAAGATTGTTTCGGCAGACACTTTTTTTAAAAGGGCCTCTTGATAAACAAAGGTGGCAGCATCATAGTCTTTTTCACTGATCCCGCCTTTTTTATACAAAGAATCCATTCGTTGATAATTTTTTTTTGAATGCCTGATATGGAGGGCGGCCTGGTCAATCTGATTTTTGTGAATTAAAATTTCTTTTTCAAGTATTTCAGTATTCAGATTTACAAGAGGCATCCCTTTTTCAACCCGATCTCCGGCCCTGACATCTATTTTAGTTACCAAACCTGAGACTTCTGTGGAAACATGGCTGATCCGGTCATAATAAAGCGTACCGATAAAAGATCGATTCTGTGCCAGTGTTTGAAAGACAATTTTTGAAATAACCACATTGGCCGGAGGCTGGCCAGGCTGTTTATCCCAGGCATAAACCATTGAGCCATTGATGATGAACAGAATCAACAAAGCTTGAATAACACGCATATATCCTCTCATTAAATTTCTTTGTATCCTTTCCATATTAGATGTGCCGGTTTTATCCCTACCGACACCTGCCGCCTTGAAAATAAGATATAAAATTAGTTTAAACTAGTTATTTTTTAACAGCATAAAAGTCAAGGTTAAAAAGAAACCATCCAGTGATAATAAACAGGGGTTGAAACCATTTTAAAAAGTGTCAGTCTATTTTGCTCAAATCTATTTTTTCTCTCTTATCTGTTGTTTTGGAATTGTCTGACAGGAAAACAATATCCGGATGAAAGCAATAGAGATGTGACTTGAATTTTTCTAAAAAAAAGCCTTTGTTTTCAATTATCTGGGCACCGAATATCTGTTTTAAAAAACTGAACTTACCGACATATTTTTTAACAATCGTTAGATATAAAGCCTTTTTTGATACTTTCTCAAGCTTTCCTGACATCTGGAATCCAAAAATCAAATCCATCTGGTCAGAGTCCTGGAAAATAGAAGCAGAAATAATTTTCTGGTTTTCTGCGTATTGTATATGCCTTGCATTTTCATTGGAAAAAAAATAAAAATTGTTGCCATGAAATACAAAATAGACCGGGGACGACCACGGAATATCATTGTCTGAAACTGCAAGGGTCATGACCCTTGCTTCCTTGATAAGACGCGTAGATTTATCCTTAACTTTTTTTTCCATGAATCATCCTCCTACCATCCTTACAATAATATGCTTTTTTACGGAATCATATATGGCATACTTTGATGCTTCAAAATCATCCCTTGAAAATCCAATGCTTCCCACATTTAAAAGATATTTTTGATTTTCTTCCACATTTATGGTGCAATTTGTTGTAATTCTTTTGCGCAGCACAATTCTGTCTTTGTAGGTGATTAGTTTTAATTTGTGGGTATGGCCGGTAAAAAAAATCTGTTCTTGAGTATTGTTAAACAGGGATTTTAAATAATAATCTGAAACATCATAAATATAGGTGGTTAATTTGTCCGGTGGTGTGCCATGGACAAAATGACAATTTTCCAATTTTAAATAGGCCGGGGTGTTTTCAAGGTAACGAACAGATTTAGTGGAAAGCATTACGATATTATCCAGCAGCGGCTGTTTAATGGCCTTGGGAAAGCATTCAAGATATTCTCTGTCAAACATTGCCAGTTCATGGTTGCCCCTGACAGAGACAACTTTTTTTCCCATTAATAATTTAATGGTCTCTTCGGGCTGATCACCATATCCGATAATGTCTCCCAGACAGATGAATTTATCAATTTGATATTTTTCCATGTCTGAAAAAACGGCTGCCATTTTTGAATAGCAACTGTGGACATCGGAAAAAACAGCTATTTTCATATTTTAACCTTATTATTAAAAATAAATATTAAAAATAATAAGATCGGATCAGGATAAGTAAACCCTGGGGTTTATTCATTCTGAGAGTGACCGGCAAGAATTTTTGCCATAATGGACCCGATACCTCCCCGGGGAGATTCTTCAATAAATGAATTTTTGACGATCTCGTAAAAAGCCTTGGCAGCTGGTGAAAGGGGTGTGTTTTTTGAATAACCTAAACTGACATCCAGAAATATTTTGGTATCCTTTAATTTTCGTGAGGCAAGTTTTTTCTCTTTGACTTTCTGATCAATAGAGGGTTTTACAAGAAAGGATATCCCCTCCCCTCTTTCTACCAGATCGATGATAAACTCGGTATTATTGGATTCCATGAAAACATTGGGGACAGCGTTATGTTTTTTGTAAAGATCCAGAATCTTTTTCCGGGTGGCAGAGCCTTTTCCCTTCATGATAACCGGTTCCATAACAATGTCACAAAATTCAAGTTCTTTTTTCCGGGTTAACGGGTGATTCACAGGGAGGACAACGACGATTTCTTCCTGGCTGAAAGGAATAAATTGTATTCTTGAATCATTTACTTCCATTTGAGCCACCACCACCACTTCATTTTTAAACTCCCGCAGGCTGTTGATCATAGCCATGGAACTGCCTTCTTCAAGAATAATTTTTATATTTGGATAGGTCCTGTGAAAAACCGAAATAATGGATGGCATAATATGTTTGGCATAGGCTTTTGTACACCCGATTTCCAAAAGTCCATGATTCAATTCCTTCATCTGGGTCAAAATTGTTTCAACCTCATCCTCAATACCAAAGATAAGTTCAGATTTTTCAAACAATAATTTCCCCGGGTGGGTGAGAAATAATTTTCTCCCCTGTTTATTAAACAATTTCATATCATGATAATTTTCAAACAATTTTATCTGGGCAGTCACCGCAGGCTGGGAGATAAAGAGTTTTTCAGCGGCAATGGTAAAGCTATTGTGCTTTGCAACATAATAAAATGCCCTCAATTGATTCAAATTGATCATCAGTCACAATCCTCAATTTTGGTTGCCGCGTAAAAACAGACTATAAGAAAAACTTATAAATGTCATAAGTTTATATGAATTGACACTTTTTTTGTCAACAAATATTAATGATCCAACATACTTGTGCTCTCGAATATGATAACCCGGTTTCTTTGTACTTTTACGGCTTCTATCTCAACTTCTCCTGCAGTTCTATGTTTTCCCAAGTATGGATTGGTTTTTCGGATTTTTTTAGTCAGATTTTTAACACTTAATTTTTTAATTGGAGGTAAAAATGGCTGATAAGAGTTTTCCTAATCCCCACGAGGTAGAAACAATCCCCGGCACAGAAGGATGGGAGCGAATGTATCCATACCACTATTTCTTTACAACCAAAGATAAAGAAAGAGAAGAATATGAAAACAACATGTTCTGGTTCAACGATGCACTTCACTACCCTGAGCCCATGTACCCCTTTGATATCATCTGGGATGAAGCATGGTTCCTTTCGTTATCACAATTCAATACACGAATTTTCATGATTCCACCGGTTTATGGGGTTGATCACAGGATCATCAATGGTAATGTCTACATCACTCCTGTTCCCGTAACCGATCCTGAAGAAGTTCAGAAAAGAGCCCCTTTATTCATGGAAAGAGCAGGTTATTATTTTGAAAACTGGGATAAGCTTATAGAGCAATGGGAAAAGAAAATGAGAGGGATTATTTCAGACCTTGAAACCCTTGAAATTCCAACACTGCCGACCATGGAAGATATCTCTGTTGTTAAGAACGGGCTGGGAACCTCATCCGGATACGAACTGATCAAAAATTACGACAAGCTTATAGACCTTGGGATTCGCTGCTGGCAATATCATTTTGAATTTTTAAATCTGGGATATGCTTCCTATGTTATCTTTGTTGACTTTTGTACCAAAGCCTTCCCGGACATTCCCTTACAGAAAATTACCCAGATGGTTGCAGGGATTGATGTTATCCTTTACCGGCCAGATGAGGAATTGAAAAAACTGGCCAAACTTGCTGTTGAGTTCAGCCTCGACTCCCAGATTGGAAATGATACTAAAGACATTAAGGATGTCATCGCATCACTTCAGGGTTCTGAAAACGGAAAAAAATGGATCAGCGCCTGGGATGAAGCCAAAAATCCATGGTTTAACATTTCAACTGGAACTGGGTGGTATCACCAGGATATTTCCTGGAATGACAACCTGAATATCCCCATGAGCTCCATCAGGATTTATATTGAAAAACTTAAGGGCGGCCATTCCATTGACCGACCCGTGGAAGCCGTGAAGGCAGAACGCAAACGAATTATTTCCGAGTACAGAGGTCTCTTAAAAACCGATGAGGACATAAAGACCTTTGATCAGCTTCATGGAACGGCTGAACTGGTTTTTCCTTATGTTGAGAACCATATGTTTTACGTAGAGCACTGGTTTCATTCAGTGTTCTGGAACAAGATGAGAGAAGTTGCCGCCATCATGACCGATCACAAATTCCTAAAGGGCCAGGAAGATATCTGGTATATGTCCAGAAGCGAAATCAAGGAAGCCTTATGGGATATTGTGACTGCATGGGCCACTGGAACAAAAGGATATGGCCCCCTGCACTGGCCCGAAGAAGTCGCATGGAGAAAAGGTGTTTATAAAATATTCAAAGAACACCGCCCCTCTCCGGCCTATGGAACTCCGCCTGAAGTCATTGCCGAACCGTTTACTGTAGTGCTCTGGGGCGTTACCAATGAAAGCATGGCAGCATGGGCGAAATTAAAGGAAATCGGAGATCCGGACAAGGTCAATGAAATAGAAGGGTTTGCAGGTTCCCCTGGTGTTGTTGAAGGCATTGCCCGGGTATGTCGCTCAGTTGAGGATATCGGTCAGCTAAAGGAAGGAGAAATTCTTGTGGCACCGACCACTTCACCCTCATGGGCACCGGTATTCCAGAAAATCAAAGGGGTTATCACTGATGTGGGCGGTATCATGAGCCATGCAGCCATTGTCTGCCGCGAATACGGCATGCCGGCTGTTGTCGGAACCGGGCAGGCAACTGCCATTATCAAATCCGGCATGAAAATCAAACTTAATGGCGATACAGGACGAGTTTACATCGAAAGGTAAGTTGATATCATGGAAAAAAGATCTGACTATGTCCTCTGGTTTGAAGAATGTGATATGAAATCCATTCCCCTTGTCGGCGGGAAAAATGCGAGCCTGGGAGAGCTGTTGAAAGCACAGATTCCTGTTCCCCCAGGCTTTGCAATAACCACCAAAGCCTATACCATTTTTCTTGAGCAAGGCAATATCAGAAAGGATATCTTTAAAATCCTGGATAATATCAAAGCCAATGACATGGATTCTGGTGAGAATGCCAGTAAAGCCATCCGGGCGCTGATTGAAAGTACACCCATGAATGATGACCTGCAGGATTATATCGGAGAATTTTACCGTAGACTTTCCAAAAGATGCAATGTTCCTGCTGTTCCTGCTGCAGTTCGATCCAGTGCAACGGCTGAAGACCTCCCGGGCGCAAGTTTTGCAGGACAGCAGGACACCTTTCTCTGGGTCAGGGGGGTGGATGGCATTCTTGAGCATGTGAAAAAATGCTGGTCAAGTCTTTTTACCTCAAGAGCCATCTATTACAGAGCAAAAATGGGATTTCCACATGAACAGGTGGAAATCTCCGTAGGTGTTCAGAAAATGGCCAATGCGTGGACCGCCGGCGTGATGTTTACATTGAATCCAGCCACGGGAGACCGGTCCACCATTGCCATTGATGCAAACTGGGGGTTCGGCGAGAGTGTCGTGAGCGGGGAATGCACACCGGATAATTTTATTATCAATAAAATCACTGACGAAGTGATTAAAAAAACTGTTTCCTACAAAACCATCCTGTATACCCGTGATCCTGAAAATCATTGCGTTATAAAACAGGATATTCCCGCGGAAAGAGCAGATATTCAATGCGTGGTGGATAAAGATGCCATTGAGCTTGCCAGAATCGGAAAGCGCATTGAAAAGCATTATGGCAAGGCCATGGACATCGAATGGGCAATTGATAAAGACACCCCTGGCCAGGCAAAAATCATGATTCTTCAAAGCAGACCGGAAACCGTCTGGAGCAGCAAAAAAGTAGAACCGGTCATGAAAGCAAGATCATCAGCCCTTGAGCATATCTGTGCCGGGCTTATTGCAGGAAAGAAAGTCAATCGTTGATTGCATAGGTGACTGGTTAAAACTGACAAAGGAGAAAAATTTATGAAAGACATGAGAGATTTTGTAGCCATCTGTGAGGAAAAAGGTCTGTTAAAACGAATTACAGCTGAAGTTCACTGGAACCTGGAATTATCCCATATTGCAAAATTAAATGAGGAGGCACAAGGCCCTGCGCTTTTATTTGAAAATATAAAGGGGTATGACACACCGGTTATCACCAGTGTCTGCACAACGGTACAGCGATTGGCAATTATTATGGGAATGTCCGAAGATTCAAGTCTTACTGATCTTTATAAGGGCTGGGCAGAAAAAGCAAAAAAACCCATACCACCCAAATATATTGATAAAGCCCAGGCTCCCTGCAAGGAAAATATCATGATGGGCGATGATGTGGATCTCTACAAATTCCCAATACCCCACTACTATCCTCTGGATGGGGGCAGGTATTATGGTACAGCTCATTTCATTATTACCAAAGATCCGGATTCAGGATGGGTAAATCTGGGGACCTATCGAAGCCAGCTTCTGGGTAAGGATAAAGTCGGCACCCAGTTTATCAAAGGCAAACATGCTGATATCATGCTGAAAAAATATCAGGCACTGAAACAACCCATGCCCGTAGCATCGGTTTCCGGATGTGATCCGATATTGTTTCTCGTGGGAGCTGCCAGGATAGGTGCCTTTACAAGTGAATATGATGTTGCCGGGGCCTTTAGAGGTGAAGCTGTAGAAGTTGTAAAAGGCGAAGTGGTTGATCTGCCCATTCCTGCCCATGCCGAGATGGTTGTTGAAGGATTTGTGGATGCGGATAAATTCATGGAAGAGGGCCCCTTTGGTGAATATACGGGGTATTATTCCGGTGTGGGAACCGATCCCAGAAATTTTATTGATATCAAATGTGTCACCTACAGAAACAATCCCATCCACTGGGGAACCACTGTGGGTCGTGCTGTAACAGATACCCACATGACCATGGCATTGTCCTATGG
>JAHJDU010000651.1 GCA_018812385.1 Pseudomonadota bacterium | reverse complement strand
GGAGCCGGGACTGGTTAAACTGGCTGTTGCACGAAGAACGGACAAAGACATTTACGCCATGGAACAGTGCATCATTGATGTTTATAAATCCATTGAAAACGGGAGCCCGGATCAAACCAAGGCCATCGGATTTCACCGTCTTATTGCAGATGCATGTCATAATCGGTTTATCAGTTCTTTGATGGAGGCAATTGTTGAAGTGTTTCAACAGGTGCTGGACAAATCTCCAGATATTGAAACTGCAAAAAAAGATTTGGAATACAATCGATTATTCCTAAAATATATCAAGGAGAAAAATGGTAAAAAAGCAGAAAGTGTAATGGCTGATCATTTTGATACTCTGGATGAAATGATCAGAAAAAAAAATGAAAAAATAATGTAGATTGGGACAGTTTCGTGAAAGAAGGCTTCCCCTGTAATTTTTACAAACCGTTTAGACAATTGTTTTATTTAAAACAAGCTGCTTTATATAAAACAATCTTTTAATAACACAATATATAAGGATCTTAGCCATGAAAAAAATCGTATTTCATCTAATGTTAAGCGTTATTCTGGTTACAATGGTTTTAATTGGTTCATCTTCTGCCGACTGGCCCAAAAAACCCATTATGATCATGATCCCCTGGCCCGCAGGCAATGACCCGTCTACCATGGTAGCAAGTGCCATGGCACCGCTCATGGCCGAAGAGCTGGGAGTTCCGGTAAAAGTTGTCAACAAACCCGGCGGCGGCGCAGTCCTTGCCACCAATGAACTTAAAAACAGCCATCCAGACGGTTATACCATGGGATTGATTTCCATCGGACCCATGATCACCCAGGTACTCAGGGGAAAAACCCCTTACAAAAATGAGGATCTAAAGCCTTTGGGGCTGGTCTGGTCCTCGCCGTTTACCCTGGCATGCCGTGCAGATGCACCCTATAATAATTTAAAAGAGCTTGCTGAATACGGGAAAACTCATGACCTGAAACTTGCCCACTGGGGTCTTGGGGCCGTTCCCACCTTAATTGCCATGAATGCGGCAAAAATTGGGGGGTTTCAATGGAAAGAAACCGCATACAAGGACCTCAATGCACTGCTGGTGGTAAAAGGGGATGCAGATGTGATTACACTTTCCACACCAGGTTTAAAAGATTATGTGGAATCAGGTCAAATGAAACTTTTGGCCTGCATGCTGCCTGACCGTCTTCCCCAGTACCCGGATGTCCGTACCGTTGCAGAAGACGGATTTGGCGATGCCTACTCAATATGGTTTGGTGCTTTTGTACCTACCAAAACACCGGACAATATTGTGACAAAATTGAGTGAAACATTTTTTAAAGTCATGGCAATGCCAGCCATCCAGGAAGTCATAAAAAATGTAGGGGTTATTCCCCATCCCACGGGACCGGAAAAGGCACGAAAACAGATGGACAGCGAATTGGCCAATTTTGGAGCCATCATGAAAGACCTTGGGATAATTCAATAAAAATAGAGAAATCTCATGCCTGAAAAACAGTTTTCAGCAAGCCGTGTTCATGATTTATTAGGATCAGTGCTTGGGCTGTTTGCCCTGGTCATGTTGTCACCTCTCCTTGGCAGGTGGACACCTCAGGCCCTGATCCATTCTATAAGGGACCTTTGATATTTCCTCTCATCGTGTTCAGCCTTATCCTGACAGGGGCTTTGCCCTCCATGTGGCGGATGGTCAGGCCTTCAGTTAACGCATCCTGGTATTTTGACGGCCATGGCAGGCAATTTACAACCCTGGTCATTCTGGGTCTGCTCATATTATATCCTGCAGGCCTTTTATTCCTGGGGCTGGAAATTTCGACCTGGCTGTTTTTATTGATTGCCCTTAAACTGGTGAAACAGGATTCCTGGCTGAAATTGACAATCCTCCCCATACTTGTGACCCTGATTTTATTTGTTCTCTTTAAATTTTTCCTGGATGTATGGTTTCCTGAACCCCTGATTATGGAACCGGTAAAGGAATGGGCCATGAAATTACTTAGGAATTAAATTATGTTTGAGCATATGCATGCAGGTTTCCTAGCTGCGTTTTCCCTGTCTAACCTGGGGGCACTTACCTTTGGGACCTTTGTTGGGATCGTGGTTGGTATCCTCCCGGGTCTGGGTCCCATGGTGGGCATGGTTGTGCTGCTCCCCTTTAGTTTTGCTTTTTCACCGGAAGTGGCCCTGTCTCTTCTTCTGGGAGTGTTCTGTGGCGGATATTTCGGCGGAGGCATACCTGCTGTGCTGTTGCGGACACCAGGGGTGCCGTCTTCCCTGGTCACAACCTTTGACGGGTATCCCCTGACCCAGAAAGGTGATGCCCAGACCGCTCTTTCCGCTGTATTGCTGGGCTCATTCGGCGGCGGAGTCATCTCTGTTGTTATCCTGATATTTCTTGCCCCGCTTCTGGCCCATGTGGCTGCAAGTTTTGGACCCCCAGAGTATTTTACCGTGGCTGTTTTCGGTGTGGTCTTGGTGGTCATGGCTTTCAGGGACCAGCTTGGCAGGGGAATTATGCTTCTGGGTCTGGGGTTCTGGTTTTCCACAGTGGGAATTGACGGCACAACCTTGAGCCAGCGTTTTTGTTTTGGCACCCTTGTGATGCAGAATGGCCTTGATATTGTTCCTGTCTGTCTGGGGCTGTTCGGAATCGGCCAGACACTTATCCTGGTTGAACGGGATATCATGAAAACTCATGATATCCAATTAAGCCGATCCACCCTTGATTTTTCCAAACTCTTTAAATTGTTCAAATATTGGAAAACTCTGATTCGCTCGGGCGTAATCGGAACCTTTGTAGGGCTTTTGCCTGGTACGGGTTCAATTCTGGCTTCTTTCCTTTCATATGATGTGGCAAAACGCCTGTCAAAGGAAAAGGCCCTTTTTGGAAACGGAACACCTGAAGGCTGCATTGCATCTGAAGCCGGTAATAATGCCGTGCCAGCCGGCGCCATGATTCCGCTTTTAACATTAGGAATCCCTGGAGATGCACTAAGCGCTGTTCTGCTGGGCGTTTTTACCATTAATGGAATCTATCCGGGTCCTTTGCTGCTGATCAAAGAACCCGTGCTTATTACGACCATTTATTTTTCAATGCTTCTCATTAACATCATTGCCTTTGCCATGCTGGTGATCTGGTTAAGACCCTTTGCCATGATTGTAAAGGTCCCTGGTAAATTACTCGCCGTTGTGATCATGGTTATCTCCCTGGTGGGAATTTATGCCGTCAATACCCGGTTGTTTGATGCTGGAGTTGCAATTTCCATGGGTGTCCTGGGTTATATCCTGCTTCGAACGGGATGGCCCATTGTCAATCTTGTGATGGGGTTTGTCCTGGGCGAAATCATGGAAAACCGGCTGAGACAAACATTGAGTCTGGGGGATGGTAGTCTGATGATATTGTTTGGCCGGCCCATCTGTATTTTTCTTATCATTCTGACGATCCTGATCATCCTGGTCCCCTTCATTCTCGACCTAAGAAAATCAAGGAAGAAAAAACCAGCAAATGAATAACAATTTTCTAAGGAGTTTTTAATGACCTATCCAAGCGTATATCCCACCGGGACAACGGTATATAATCCCAAAAAATGTTTTAATGGCTATACCATATTCCAGGCCAAGGAGTTAGGGGCTCTTGTAATCGATATGAATGGCGGCGAAGCCAAGCTGTGGAAGGGGTTGCATGGTTTTCCCAATAAAGTTTTAAAGGGCGGCTATGTTATCGGGCATACGGGCGAGAGATCCACAAAATACGGCATGCAGGACTATCGGGATCTTATCCAGGTGGATTGGGACGGTAATGTGGTCTGGAAATTCAATGAATACGAATATATTGAAGATCCCGGAGAAGAAGCCCAGTGGATGGCCCGTGCCCATCATGACTTTCAGAGACAAGGCAATCCTGTCGGATATTATGTCCCTGGTATGGAAGCAACAACAGATCAGGGCAATACCATGATCCTGGGCCATAAAACGCTTGTCTGCCCAAAAATTTCCGATAAAAAATTACTTGACGATACCATCTATGAGGTCTCATGGGAGGGGGATATTTTATGGGAATGGGTGTGCAGCGAACATTTTGATTCCTTTGGATTTCATGAAGATGCGAAAAATATTTTATTTCGTGATCCCAATATGAGGCCTGTGGGAGGGGGGATGGGAGACTGGATGCACCTGAATTCCATGTCGCTTCTCGGGCCGAACAAGTGGTATGATGCAGGTGATAAACGCTTTCACCCGGATAATATCATTGTGGATGGCCGGGAAACAAATATTATTTTTATCATCAGCAAAGAGACGGGTGATGTGGTTTGGAAGGTTGGCCCCTATTATGACTATACACCGGAAAAAAATCTGGGATGGATCATTGGTCAGCACCACGCCCATATGATCCCGCAAGGTCTGCCAGGTGAGGGCAATATCCTGGTTTATGACAATGGCGGATGGGCAGGTTATGGACCCACTAACCCTGGAAGCCCGACCGGGGCAAAAAATGTGTTAAGGGATTATTCTCGTGTGCTGGAGTTTGATCCGGTTGCCTTAAAAATCCTATGGCAGTTTACGCCCCAGGAGGCGGGACTGGTTCATCCCACAGACAGCAACCGCTTCTACAGCCCTTTTATCAGCTCTGCCCAGCGGCTGCCAAATGGAAATACCCTTATTACTGAAGGCAGCGGCGGCAGAATAATTGAAGTGACGGCAGAACATGAAATCGTATGGGAATATATCAGCCCCTATTGGGGGAAACATTTTAAAATGAACATGGTTTATAGGGCTTACCGATTTCCCTATGAATGGATACCCCAGGTTGAACCTGCCACGGAGATTGAAATCGAACCCGTGGATGTCACGTGTTTCAGAATGCCTGGTGCGAGTCCAAAAGGACCTCGTTCAGAGGTTGTGGTTGAGGGGACAATCCCCTTTCAGACCTCATCAGCCCTGTGTGTGGTGTCTGATACAGATGAAAAATAGCGAACATCAGGAGATATGATATGCCGTTTACCCTTTTCAGTGCAGCCGGTTGCTTGCGGTGCAAAATTGTTAAATTCTATATGGATGACCATGGGATGGTCTATGATGACCATGATATTAAAGCAGAAGGCAAAGATGTTTTTAATGGATTTTATCGTAAAAACCGGCCGGATATATTCCGGGGGGGAGAGGGCATAGAGTTTCCAATTCTCTACACAGGGGAAAAAATAAAACAGGGAGTTGGAGAAATTCTGGCTTTTCTTAAGGCAGAAGACAAATTAATAGAATTTATTAAAAGAAGCGATTTAAGCCATGGATGGATCAGTGGTTTGAATATTTCTGCAAAAGATGCTTCCATGGGGGATAATTTCATTGAAATTTTGGGCTATCTTAAAACCCATGGGCTGTTGATTCAATTGGAAACAGATGGACACAATGCTTTTCTGCTTGAAACCATTATAATGGAAAATCTTGTGGATCGGTTGATTTTCCAGCTCAGAGGGCCTGCAGAACTGTATGAAACCATTACGGGGTTTCCCCTGGAAAAAGAAGAACTGTGCAAAAGTCTTTGTCTGGCGGGAAAATCACCTGAATATCAGATCATTTTGTCAATATCATGCATACCACGTCCCGATGGCCAGTTCTCCTATCTTTCCCCTGAGGAAGCAACGAGTGCTGCAGCACTTGTTGAACAGGCCACGGGCAGTAAACGACACCCATTTTTTATAAAAGGGGTTGCCCCTCCTCCTGATCTGGATATTTTGCCATTGCCATTGCCGGCATTTTTTAAATACAGGACCGCATGCAGGCCCCACATGGTATTGGCAGAAATTTTAAAATAATCTGGTAGGAGGTGGCTAATGCCACCCCCTCCCAACAGAACGGTACGTACCGACCAGGTATACCGCTCTTCGATCAGCAACCGAACGGTAGTTCAAGAGTTTTCTGTTTCTTAACATGAGAAAAATACAGCCCCTGCTTTTTAAACCAGGATAGGTTCATTACAAACCGAGCCTCTTTCCTGTTCACTGATTGCCATTTGTTCATCTTCATCCAGACCCTTTGAGCTTCATGGGATTTATATCCAGCTCTGATCATCATTCTTTGAAATTTTCGGGGATTTTTCCATTTCTTCAATTGCATGGATCGGAGCCTGCTCCTTATCCATCCATCAAGTAGTTTAAATATTTGAAGAAACTCCTGAATCTTGAAGTAGGAAGACCAGCCCCTTAAATATTCGTTGAGATCCTGAATAATTTGATGCATCGAAAGCGGGTTGTTTCTCCGGGTCAGTTCTCGAATCTTCTTCTTGAACTTGACTCTGGCTTTGTCACTTATCCTGATCTTACCCCTTAAAATCTTAAATCCAAGAAAAGTAACATCTTTTATCAATGCTACCTGACTCTTCTTCTTGTTCACAGGAAGATTCAGCTCTCTTTCCAGATAATTGACTGTGCCATTCATTACCCGATTGGCGGCTCTTTCTGATTTTACTATAATCACAAAATCGTCCGCCCAACGACAGTATCGATGACCTCTCTTTTCAAACTCATGGTCCAATTCGTTCAATACAATATTCGATAACATCGGTGAAAGTGGGGAACCTTGGGGACATCCTTTGGTTGTTGCCTTGTATTGTCCATCCTCCATTATCCCGGCTTTTAACGCTCTCGCGATCAGCGTCACCAATCTTTCGTCCGAGATCTTTCTCCGGATTAGTTTCAGGATAAGGTTGTGAGGAATTTCATCAAAGAAACTGGCCAAATCGATGGATGCGCACCATTCAGCCCCTTCTTTCACTATGTCTCGAACATGGCGCACTGCTTGATGTTGACTGTGGCCTCTACGGAAGCCGTAGTTGGATTCTGTAAAATCCTGATCAAATATCTCTATGAATACCAGATTGATACTTTGGCTCACGATTCGATCCGTTACTACTGGAATTCCAAGTTTCCGCATTTTGCTTGAACCTTCTTTTGGAATCAGCACTCTCTTTGCAGGCCTGAATCGGTAAATTCCTGCTTTGAGCTTCTCATGGATGATCTGAAGTAGTTCATCTCTACGCTCATCTAAATCTTCTACCGACATTTGGTCTATTCCCGCTGCACCGGCATTCTTCTTAATCTGTTTCCATGCAGTCCGCAGTCGTCTCGGGTCATAGACTCTCTCGATTACTTTCTCATATCTCATTTACTTGCTCCGTGATTTCCCTCCATTTCAGGATTGCCGGATTATGGTTAACCATTTGGCTTTGAACCGGACACTTATTTACCTTGCAGACATCTATCTGCCTGGCATCTCGATCGAGATTTGAGCTGCCCCCTCTCTGGGTTTTCTGGTTCTTGACTCATAATTCTATATCGGCTCCTCATGTAATCACCATTGCCTCTCGTCCACGTATTCCCACATTCCCTTGACGATCTTAATGAAATGTCCAGGTCTGGCCCTTTCCAAGATCGATATTATGTCAGATGTTGAGGTTACCATCCGTTCTTTACGGCGGGG
>JAHJDU010000029.1 GCA_018812385.1 Pseudomonadota bacterium | reverse complement strand
TGTTTTAAAAATTTTTTCACCCAGTTTGAATTTATCAATTGCTTTTTCGTGAATTAAAATGGCTGCTGATTTTTTTTCTTTTGTTTTTGAAAGCAAAATTTCTTTTGACAGATTTAATTTTTCACAAAAAATTTTTAACCGATAAATTCTTTCTTGAATGCAAAGATCCAAATTATCCTGCATGCCTTTGATTAAACCTCGAGAAAAATCATCATAAGCAAAAAGGGGTCGTATGTGTTTGTACCAGGCTTGTAAGGAAATAAGGCCGGCTATATAATAAATATTGTTATTGAAAACATGAGACACATTTTTATAAATATAAAATTGTCTTGGAAGGGACACATCCTTAAAGCTGCCTCCAAATAAAACCCGGTCATTGTTTAATTCATTTTTCCGGATAATGGATCCAGCCGCTGTAATGCAGCCATATCCTATCCTGACAGGTCCAACAAGGCCACCCTGCCCCCCTAAAAAAATCGTTTTGGACTTCAACATCACACCCTGATGAACATTTCCCATCATGGAGGGTGTGGCCTTATCCTGGTTTGGTGTATAATTAAAATGAATAAAGGAAGAGCCGACTTCAGAATGATCTTTACGGCTTGTGCCTCCAGCCATAAAACAATCACAAAAATTAATCAGGCTGCCCAGTGTTACAAAGGGGAATAAAATCGTCTGTTTGAGTCCCACTGTATGGGCTGCATTAGATTCTTCTTCAAATATGGTGCCTTCTCTTACCTGGGCTCCGGAACCAAATGAATTATCACCGGCAAAAACAGCTTCCTTAAAAAAGCCGCCCTTTAATTTTGTATTTTCCCCAAGCAAAGTATTCTCAAGACTTACCGGTGCTTCATATCCGATTTGCGATCCCCTCATAATCAGAGACTTTTCTCCCATGATTTTGGAGCCTGTATAAATCGTAACATTTTCACCTGAGATCCTGTCGGGATTGACATCTTCTGAAATATATACTGAGTCAGGGTTAGGGATTCTCACCCCTTTTTTTATAAGCACTTTAATAATATTATTTTCCATAAAGATATAAATAATTGTCTAGGGGTTAAATTGTCAAGATATTTTCTTAATCCTTTTCCTAATCAGGCCTTGACCGGGATATTGGGTTTACGTATGATAGCTAAGGGCTCGCTCAAAAATTAATTGGCAATTCTTATTTCAATGGGAGATGACCATGGGTCAGAAAACATTCAGCATTAACCTTCATAAGGCTTATCAAAATTTAAAAGGTCTCTCAAAATCCTTTAAGGACAAAAACCATCATTTAAAAAATCTGATTCAAACTAAAAACAGATTTAAAGATTTTTCAATTCAAAAGCATGGATTTTTCTATGATTTTTCAAAACAACGATTAGATAAAACCATTTTAAAAGAATTATTTGAGCTTGCCAGACAAGCAGGAGCAAAAGAAACCTTTTCTCAAATGGTTTCCGGTAAAATTGTCAATACAACGGAAAATAGATCAGCTCTTCACACTGCTGCTAGAGATTTTACCCAGGATCAGATTTTAGTAAATGATATGGATGTAATTTTTGAAATTAATAAGGTGAACAAAGAAATTAAAAATTTTACTGAAAAGATCCACAACAAAAAAATAAAAGGGACTACAGGAAAATCTTTTACCGATGCGGTTGTTATTGGCATTGGCGGCTCTTATCTTGGGTGTGAGTTTGTTTACAATGCACTGAAACATGGTATTGAACCCCTTATTGATCTTCATTTTTTGCCCAACGTGGATATTGACAATTTTGGACAGATCATAAAAACCATAAATCCTGAAACCTGCCTTTGGATCATTATTTCAAAATCCTATACCACAATAGAAACCATAGCCAACCTTAACCAGGCGCTCTTGTTTTTAAAGAGCAACAATCTTGATCCTGCAAACCATCTTGTAACAGTGACTGCCAAAGGCAGTCCTGGTGATGATCCCTCAAGTTCAGGCTTAGGTTCTTTTCATATGTTTGATTTTATTGGGGGAAGATACTCTGTGACCTCTGCCGTTGGAGGAATTCCTTTAAGCCTTGCCTTTGGCTTTGATAATTTTCACCGGTTTTTAAAAGGCTGCCATACAATGGATCTACATGCCTTGAATGCCCCTGAAGAAAACAACATTCCTTTGATAGCAGCTTTAATCAATATCTGGAATTCCAATTTCCTAGATTATCCTGCCCTGGCGATTATTCCCTATTGCACCGCCCTTTCCAATCTTTGCCCCCATGTGCAACAATTATATATGGAAAGTCTTGGCAAAGGAGTCACATCTGACGGTAAAACTACAAACCATAGAACCGGGGTAATCATTTTTGGTGAACCTGGAACAAATGCCCAGCATTCATTTTTTCAGCTTGCCCATCAGGGCAGTCCATTTCCCATTGAGTTTATTGGTGTGGCAACCCCGGTTTACAATAAAACCCAGGCAACATCAAAAGGTGTTTATAATCATCAGGAATTATGGGCCAATATGATTGCCCAGGCCATGGGTCTTGCAATGGGAAAGAATGATGATAACAAGGCAAAAAATTTTACAGGAAACAGACCGTCTTCCACCATTGTCATAAATGACCTGACACCTGAGAGCATTGGGATGCTGCTTGCTTTTTATGAAGCAAGAACTGTATACGAGGGATTTATTTTAGGTTTAAACCCTTTTGATCAATTCGGTGTTGAACTGGGGAAAGTGCTTGCGACCGATATCAGGGATCAAATTAGAAAAAAAAACATTGATGCAACCTATGATTTCACTTCCCTTGATACTGCAACAAAATTTTATCTTGATATCCTGTTTAAAGGATCATTATAAAAACTTATAAATTACGCTTCCCCAGGTAAGGCCGGCCCCAAGACCAGTAAAAAGAACGACATCGCCGGATTTGCCAATTCGTCCCTGTTCCATTGCCTCATGAAGGGCAAGGGGGATGCTTGCTGCTGTGGTATTTCCATATTTTTGAATATTATGAAATATTTTATGTTCATCTAATTTTAAAAATTGTCCAAGGGCTTGATTAATTCTCATATTTGCCTGGTGCGGGATAATCAGATCAATTTCATCAAGACTGATCTGTGCTTTTTCAAGGGATTCCTTTATTACCTTAGGAAGCAACCTTACCGCTTTTTTAAATATGGCCGGGCCATCCATGACAGGAAAATATCTTGGATCATCAAAGGGTATATCTCTGGGAACCCGAATCGGAAGTCGTGAGGCAGGCAGTTCAGTCATTAAAGCGGAAGCCAAATTGCCATCTGCATGAAGAGCTGAAGATAATACGCCAGCTTGTTTGTCCGTTTCAACACCTTCAATGCACACAGCTGCTGCCCCATCACCGAATATAACGGTAATATCCCGCCCCCTGGTTGTTTTATCAAGGCCGGATGAATGGACTTCTCCCCCCACCAGGAGAATTTTGCTGGCAAGGCCTGATTTTATATAGGCATCTGCAGTAGCAAGACCATAAAGAAATCCCGTGCACTGCTGCCGGATATCCAGCGCAGGCGTTGAATCAAGTCCCAGCTTTGCCTGTAGTAGACACCCAGACCCTGGAAACATAATATCCGGGCTAAGGGTTGCAAATATTATAAAATCAAGATCCTGTGCCGTCCAACCAGCATTTTCCAAAGCGATTTTGGAAGCCTCAAACCCTAGGTCGGATGCACCGGTTTCCCCATCGATCCAATATCTTTGCTCAATACCAGTCCTTTGTTTTATCCATTCATCGGAAGTGTCTATCATTTTTTCAAGGTCATGGTTGGTAATAACATTGGGTGGTACAAACATCCCAGTACTTTTTATGATACTTTTCTTCATTGAGCCTTCCTTGTCCATGAATTATCATATTGATAAATTTTCAATCCTGCTATGCTATGCACGCCTTATAGTAAAAATTTATGAATTTGACAAGAACCTTAAATAAACATTTGTCTTGTCATGGGTATAGTCGGAGTTTTAAATCCAATGGCCATTGATAAAACGCTTCACTCTTTTCAATTTCCTTTTATGATGTTCATTTGTTTGATTTTGGGACTTATTGCCTATTTTAATGAGGGCATAGGTAAAATAACCGGTTATTTTTTTATTGGCCTGTTTATCATCTATATACTGATTTCCTATTTTAAAGGGTAAAATATTCCTGAATTTTTATTTTTTTCCCTTGCATGGTTAAACGGTTCTATTATATGGAGTAGTAGATATAAAAACTTTCTTACTGATTGAAAGGAATATAATGGCAAGTCCAAACAAAATTCTGATAGTTGACGACGATGAAGATATCCTTTCAACGTTTTATGAATTTTTTAATTCATTAGGCTATGAAGTAAAAACCGCAGGGGATGGCTTGGCCGCCTTAAAATTATTAAAAGATAAATCCAATTTTTTTGATTGCCTGATTACAGACCTTGTTATGCCGAATATCAGTGGTGTCGGGCTCATTTCCATTGTAAAAAAAGAATGCCCACATCTTAAAATTATTGCCATGACAGGATATGGGGATCAACCAGGCGCTTTGGCTTCAGAAGCAAAAGCTGATTTTGTTTTTTTCAAACCTGTTGAGCTGTTTAAAATTGAAAATAAAGTTTTTGAACTGATTAACCAAAAGAACGATAAACAATAGAATTATAATAAAATTATGACTTCACCTTTAATTGGCGTCAGCAAATCAATCTTAAAAATAAAAG
>JAHJDU010000345.1 GCA_018812385.1 Pseudomonadota bacterium | reverse complement strand
TTGTCAAGTCTATTGTTCATAGGTTGAACTTATAATATACAAAATTTTAAAATGCAACTTAATTTTATGCTATTTTACAAACTATTTTAAATGTTTTTGCTGAGATGGAAAAAAAAACTGCCAGCACAAAATAGACAAAACAACCTGAAACAACGGCAAAAATAACTCCATATACGGGATCATGAATAAACCCTGCATACTCAACCATAAAATAGGTTAATAATCCCATAACTGCACAACCGCAGATTTCACAAATAACCGAAAAATGCATAATCAGATCTGCCTGAAACCAGCTTTTAAATGACCGTGAGCATGACACCAGGGCTACAAGAAAAAGTGCAGTCACGCCAAAGACAATTTTACCCAAAAACTGGATAAATGTGTTCCATGCAATAATCTTTGTAATATGATTTGATTTTATGATTTGATTTTGTTGTTCGATCAGGTTATCATCCTTGTTGTTTTTGAAGTCATTTTTAAAGTCAGCATTATTAAAGCCAAAAAAAAATGAGCCAATGAACTACACAAATTTACCCAAACATCTTTTATTTGCATTATTCCTTTTTTTACTCTCTGCCGCCATAAGCTGGATATTGATAAAGAGGGTAAAGGTTCTGGATATCCCCAACGGACGTTCCTCACACAGCAAGTCTACCCCCACCATCGGGGGACTGGCCATTGTTTTCACCTTTTTTTTCAGCATGCTGCTGCTCTATATTTTTGCAGACAAACCCATGATTACAGAACGATATTTCCTTGGATTTACGTTCTCCAGCCTGCTTATTGCCGGCATGTCGCTGTATGATGACTTGAAACAAAAAGCAGTTTACATAAGACTGCTCACCCACATTGTGGCAATCATCATTGTAATGTCCTTCGGCATTATCATTCATGCAGTAGACTTTGGCTATAAGATTTTGTTTATAAACAGCGAAGCACTGGGTATTATAGGCTATTTCATGACCTTCTGGTGGATTATTGGAATGATCAATGCCTATAATTTCATGGACGGTCTGAACGGTATGGCCGGAGGAAACGCCATTATTGCTTCCATTTTTTTCTGCATCATATCTTTGAGCCAAGGCAGCAATTTTACCTACATTGTCTCCTATACCCTTGGTGCCGGAGTCCTTGGTTTTCTGGTGTTTAACTTTCCAAAGGGAAAACTATTCATGGGAGATGTGGGCAGCACCTTTCTCGGATTTGCTTTTGCCGTCATCTCCATCATTGCTTCGCTGTATGACAATGCTCACACATCCCTGCTGGTGATTCCGCTACTGTTTTTTCATTTTATTTATGACACTTTTTTTACTTTTCTGCGACGTCTGCTCAAAAAAGAAAATGTTTTTCAGTCTCACAGAACCCATCTATATCAACTTTTCAACCGCATGGGTTACAAACATATTACAGTGACAGTCTTTTATTATGCAGTAGCAGTCGCCCAGGGTATCGGTGCAATGTGGCTGGTCACCATTCCAGGCATCGGAAGACTGTTTGTATTTATTCCCTACTTGATTTTTCAGATTATTTACTCCATAATTATTATCATACATGCTAAGAAAAAAGATCTAATATGAACAATTCATCCACATCCCCAAATATTATTTTCGGGCTTGCAAATCATCCAAGGCCCCAAAATTCAGGTTATTTCTACTACAAACCCCCGACCCGGTTCGGTAACTTCCAGATAAAAACTCTGACAGTCCTGGATCTATCCATTATTGATGAGAAATATTTAACCGATATTATGACAAAAGGTATTAACAATTTGCTGGATGATAAAAAGTATAGTGATAACATGGAATACTATTTTACAAACTATGAAACGGAAAACATGAAACCTTTTGTTGTGGACATACTCCGGCAGGTGATTGACAGCAAACTAAAAAACAAATGATGACCACCCCCCATGCTTTTAAAAGCTTAAACACTCCTTTTTAGCATCAAAAAGTGCATTCTAAGGCCTTTTTAGCCCTTGATTCAAGCAATATCTTTTGTAAAAACAATATGTTACTGGGGTCAGACCCCACTAAACCCACTAAACCTTGACTTTCTACATTTAAAACTTTGAAACACCATTGACTTTCTGAATCAAAATGTTAAAATTGACAAGGCTGCATTATAAATAGTTTGCATAGAGGATTTTATTTTTATGAAACGATGGGTAGAAAAACAGGTTCTTTCCTGGAAAAACTCGTTACGGCGCAAGCCATTGATCGTTCGTGGAGCACGACAGGTTGGAAAAACATGGCTGGTTGAAAATGTACTGGCCGGACAATTTGAAATTT
>JAHJDU010000344.1 GCA_018812385.1 Pseudomonadota bacterium | reverse complement strand
GCTATCAGGTTATGACCGCAACCATGCCCAATCCCAGGTAGAGCATCATATTCAGACATGATACATATGTTGGGATGGCCTTCACCAAAAGTCGCATTAAAGGCTGTGTCCAAACCTTTATACTTTTTTTCAACATCAAATTGCCAGTTTTCAAGAAGTTCCACCTGAAATTTACAGGCCAGGGTCTCTTCTTCGGACAGTTCTGGTGTGCCATGGATTTTTTGAACAAGATGTTCAATCTCTTTTAGATATCCATTATAACTATTGCTTATTACATCTCTTAACTTTTCCATCATCATATACCCGGTCATTGTTGATTCTTGAATATTTTATAATAATACTATTTTATTCCTAAATTATAGAGTAAGGACTATTAAAAAAAACATATAAAACTACGGCAATAAATAGCTGATTTCTAAAAAGAATGAAACCTTTTTTGAATAATTCTTGCCATTTCAAATAATTGTGCTACATATTAATCTTATTTGAAACAGGATTTTGTTTTTTAATCGTGACTTTTAAAAGGGTAGCCAAAATAAAAATTTTCGGCTGCCACGATAAGTCAAACTTTAAACTTAGGAGGGGAAAAATGAAAAAAGCATTAATTTTATTGTTAGCAATGGCTTTTGTTTTCGTATCAGCACCTGTATTTGCCGATGATATTGAATTGGCTAAAAAATCAACCATTGAATCAATTCTTAAAAGTAAACAGCTTCGTGTTGGTTTTGAATCCGGCTACCTGCCGTTTGAAATGACTGCCAAAGATGGTAGTTTCATGGGATTTGACATTGATATGTCAAAAGCTCTTGCCAAATCAATGGGCGTAAAATGGGTTCCTGTGAACACAGCATGGGATGGTATTATTCCGGCTCTTGTTACGGATAAGTTTGATATTATCATCGGTGGTATGACCATTACCCAGTCCAGAAACCTTCAGATCAACTTTTCCGAGCCTTACATTGTTGTTGGACAGGCTATTCTTTTGAATAAAAAACATGAAGGCATAGTTAAATCCTACAAAGATCTGAATGATCCAAAATATATCATTACTTCAAGACTTGGAACCACCGGGGAACAGGCTGCCCAGAAACTGATCCCAAGAGCACAGTACAAATCCTATGAAGCAGAAGCAGAAGCAGCTATGGAAGTTATCCAGGGTAATGTAGATGCACTTATCTACGACCTTCCCTTTATTGAAAAAATGCAGGGTCAACATGGTGCGGGTAAAACTATTGCACTTAGCACACCTTTTACCTATGAACCCCTTGCAATGGCCATCAGAAAGGGTGATCCTGACTTTCTCAACTACCTGAACAACTTCTTACGTCAGTATAAAGGTGACGGACTTTGGCAAAGATCATATGACAAATGGTTAAAAAGTTCTGACTGGTTTGACAAGGTTGCAGAATAATCATTTGATTATAAAGTAGTATTCAGGGCCGGCAAGAAAATTTCTTGTCGGCTCTTTTTTAGATTACCCTAAGTATTAAGGTATGCAAAATAGATGGACTTAAAAATATCCAATATTCAAAGGTTGAGCAATCCTACTGCCTATTGGTCCTCCGTGGCAGGTTTTGTTGCACTGCTGCTGCTGGTGATCGGGGCAGTATATTATGCAACTGTTACTGTGGAGTATCAGTGGCGGTGGTATAAAACACCCAAATATTTTATGTATTTAGAGACCGTGACCATTTATGCAGACTCCAACGGGGAAGTAAAAGAAATTAAAACAAATGGTGACAAGTTTGATTTAACTATCACAGATGATCTTGGTGATAAAACATATACACTTCCCAAAGGTTCTTTTGATCTGGATGCAGGTGATTTTACTTCTCCCGGAGACATAATAGCCGAATATATCGGTGGATGGAAGCCGGGTCTTCTGGCTATCGGTTTATGGACTACTCTGAAAATAAGTTTTATCTCAACCATTTTAGGGATTCTTCTGGGGATTATCGGAGGTGTGGCAAGGGTATCAGACACCCCGATTCTTAAATGGAGTGCCATTACCTATGTGGAAGTTATTCGAGGCTCTCCTTTGCTGGTACAGATCATGATTGCCTATTTTGTTCTTGGCACCACCATTAATAAACTTCTCGCTATTAATGGATTCGGCATTATTGATCCGGAATGGTATGGTATTGCAGCGCTTTCTGTTTTTACGGGAGCCTATGTGGTCGAGATAGTCCGTGCGGGAATTGGGGCCATTCATTCCGGCCAGGTGGAAGCCGCTCGATCAGGCGGTATGACCTATTTTCAATGCATGTATTATATTATCCTTCCCCAGGCCTTGAAAACCATCCTGCCACCCCTGGCAGGGCAGTTTATCAATTTGATAAAAGATTCATCCCTTCTTGGCATGATTGCCATCAGGGAGTTGACCAAGGCAACCCGTGAAGGTATTACAACAAGTCTTCAGACATTTGAATTATGGATTCTGTGCGCCATACTTTATCTGCTCATGACCTTTACACTTTCCATGTGTATACAATATCTGGAACGGAGGACTGCGACAAAATGATAGAAGTAAACAATATATATAAAACATTTTACGTCCCCCATGAGGTCAACGCCCTTGTGGATGTTTCAAATAAAATTGAGGCCGGAGAAGTGGTGGTTGTGATAGGGCCGTCAGGCTCGGGAAAGAGCACTTTTTTAAGATGTCTGAATCGCCTGGAAACAGCAGAACAAGGTCAGATCCTCGTGGATGGTGTGGATATTTTTGATCCAAAGACCAATATCAATAAGGTTCGGGCTGAGATGGGAATGGTGTTTCAGTCCTTTAACCTGTTTCCCCATTTGTCCATCCTTGGGAACGTTACCATTACCCAGAAACTGGTCCGGAACAGGAGTAAGAAAGAGGCTGAGAAAAAAGCCATGGCCATTCTTGAAAAGGTTGGCATCGGGGATAAAGCCTTCGCACACCCATCAAATCTTTCAGGTGGGCAACAGCAGCGTGTGGCCATTGCAAGGGCCCTTGCTATGGACCCGAAAATCATGCTCTTTGACGAACCCACATCTGCCCTTGATCCGGAAATGATCGGTGAAGTTCTGGATGTTATGAAAACCCTTGCAAGAGAAGGCATGACAATGGTTTGCGTCACCCATGAAATGGGATTTGCCAGGGAAGTGGGGGACCGGGTCATTTTTATGGATGAAGGCAGGATCGTTGAAGAAGGAACTCCGGAACATTTTTTTGTCAATCCTATACACGACCGGACTAAACTTTTCTTAAAGCAGATTTTGTAGATAGTACCCGACAGAAAACCGGCAATTTTTTCCAGGCGGTTTTATTTTTTCCTGGTGAATTGATAAGACAGGACCCCCGCACTGCCATAGCTTAAGATGGCAATAATCATGACGGCTTTAAATCCATAGATAATGGCAAGCACCGTTGCCAAAAGTATACTGATAACACTGAAAAAGCCGTTAATCCCCCATGCCCAGGCCAGAGAAAAATCATCTTTTCCTTTTAAAAAGCTCAAGGCACAGGGAAAGGGGATCCCCATGAAAAATCCTAAAGGTGCAATCATCATCAGAACCAGGACTAGTTTGAGTCCAAGGGAAAAAGATATGAAAAATAAAATTATTTTGTCCATGAATATGAGATAAAACCCTGTAATAAGAACAATAAAAAAGCTTGAATAAAGAATTCTTTTGCTTTCAGGAAAAAGCCTGGGTGAAAACAGGCTGCCGATACCGGAAAAAATAAGAAATCCTGAAATAATGATGGAAAGGGAATAAGCAGGGTGGCCCAAAAAAAGAATCATCTTTTGTATCATGGGCATTTCAATAAAAAAATACCCCACGGCAATAAGAGAGAAATAGGCAAATATGGTTTTTTTCATCCCTGTCGCTTTCTGGCCAGTTATCCTTAAGGGCAGGATAATAAAAACAAAACTTAAGACCAGTACCGGCAAAAGGATTATCAGGAGAATAAGGTACCCCCATTCAGTGACAGGGATCTGGGATGGGCCATAGGTTTTTATATATTTGAACACTGCAGGTTTAAAAAAATTATAAAAATAAGGCCTGTTGTCCGTGGCAGCTCGAATATCAAAGTCATAGGCTTTAATAAAGTCTTTTGAATCTCTGGACATAAGTTTTTGCAAAGACTGATGATATACGGGGGTGTTGAGCTTAATATACTGATTGACTTGTTTGTCACTTATGCCTGGATAATAGACCAGGTCAAAAAGCCGTTCTCTGGCAAAGATCTTTGTTTTATCGATCATTGTTTCAGGGACGGCAGATTTGGAAATCAGAAGAGTCAGGGTCTGAAGAGACCGTATGGCAATCAGGTGCTGTTGAACGTCATCAATTCCCATTTGCCGCAGTGCTTGTATCACTATATTGAATATTTTAAGATTGTCCCTTGCAGGGGTGACCACCCATCTGCTGATGGCCAGAAGCCCATTGTCATTTAAATGCCCAAGATATTCTTTTATGGATTCAATGGTATACAGATAGCTCTCATTTAAGGCATAAACGCCTGATGCGGCAGTATTGTAGGCATCAATCATGGACAGCTCGATAAGGTCATATTTTTTTTGGGTCTGTTTTATAAAGCTTCTTGCTTCATGGTTATGGATGGTCACATTTTCCCTGGTATAGATATCCCCGGAATAAGAACTGAATTGATTTTTCATAAGAGAAATGACACAAGGGTCCTGTTCAAGTGCATCAATATATTTAAACCCGCTTAAAATAGATTTTAATATGGATTCTCCGCCGCCTGATCCAATAATCAGCACACGGTTTTGATCAGGTTTATCCATCACATGAAAAGGGAGATAGGATGCCAGGTATTGAAGGTATCGTATGTCGTTTTTGTTACCTTTAAAAGGGGTTATGGGACTCATTGATTCTGAGTTAAAAAAAATTCCTTTCTGGACGGGTACCTGAAAAGGGGATATCAGGCTCAACCCTGCCGTGGATCGAAGTCCTTTTGCCTGGACCACCTGTACGACAGCCAGAGGAGAGTAAGCTTCATGAACAATTTGGGCATCCGGCAGGTTTAAGGCTCCTGAAATTGCTTTGTATTGAGAGACTTTTTTAAAACCCGGAAAAGAAGACAGCATAACCTTAAGGTCACGCGTAACCTGAAGGTCACACG
>JAHJDU010000343.1 GCA_018812385.1 Pseudomonadota bacterium | reverse complement strand
CGTGTGACCTTCAGGTTATCATGTGATTTGATTTTAAAATCCAAATGCCATGGACCTGCTCCGTAGGAAAAAGGAAAGATGCATTCAAGGGAATCGTAATGCCCGGACTCCATGAGCTGATTTATATATATATCCAGTTTTTTTCGCGGAGCATAAAAGAGCAGGGCATTTATTTCATTACCTTTATCTTTTGAAAACAATACATCATAATAGATCTCATCAACAGGCAGGTGTGAATACGTTTCAAGGTTGCTTACAACAGAATCCCTGACATCATCCAAAGGCAGCTCAGGGAATTGCAACCTTCTTGTAAAAAAATACTTCCTTGGGAGACAAATATATATCCTTCTTCTTTTTGATGGCTTTATCGAATCAAGTACTTTTTTTAAATTGAACCGAGAAGAAGGATCATTGAAAACTTTTGGGGACCCAGACTTAAAAAGGCCTTTTCCCCCGGACAACAAACCTGGAAAAAATTTATAATAACTTGTGCACTGGACTTTGGATTCGTTAATATAAATCCCCAGATATTGTTTATAAATCAATTTAACCTTCCAAAAATTCAGTATATCGTTCAACCACGTTCATACTATTTTTACCTTTGATAAACAAGATAAAATAAAGTCTGGAGTCCCCTTTTAAGGGAATCAAAATACTCAGTCTGTCAAAACCGGCATCAAACAGTGTAAACTTTTCCATGAAAGAGCCCTGTTCCTTGTCATCTGATGTGGAGCCAGATGTATTATCAAATGTATTAACTGAGGTATCATCCTTTCCCGGATCACCCCAAAAAAGTTTACCGGTCATTTCTTTGACCAGTAAAAGTTCCGTCATTGTTTTGAACAATCCGTCTGCAGGCAGATAATTCAAACCTTCTGACTCATAATAGGCTTTTTCAGCTCCCTGTGTCCTTACCAGATCATCATTGTCCTTCCAGTCAAGGATGGCATCGGTAAGTAAGTTTGCCTTTTCAATATCAGACTCATTAAAAATGTCAACCACAGCCTGCCGGATTTTTGCATCATCAGCTGTGTTTATATTGATCCTGCTGCCTTCATTATCCAGTCTGAAACGAAGTTTTACCCCGTCAACATTCATATCAACCCATTTTCCAGGCATATACTGGTCAATACCTGATTTCCATTCATCCGAGGTTGTCAGGTGCAAAACAGATTCAACTGCATTCATTTGAATGAAAGAGTCTGTCAGGTTCATGGCTGTACCTGTTTTTGACCTGTTGTGGATCAGGTAATCCCCCACCAGGTAACTGATCATGACCAGAGTCCAGAGAACAACAATGAGGATACTTCCATTACTATTTTTTATTTGCCTGAACATTCCCTTTAAACACCTCATCATGTTCCAATGTTAAAATGCCACAATTCCGGGTTTGAAGCAATTCTTTTGCCTATCGTCTGGAAATCAAGGAAAATGGATCCGGGATATTGGTTCTTTTTATCCTCCCATATATTTTTAACACTATCTGAATCAATATCAGCATAAGATTTCCCGCTGCCGTATCGGACATTAAACAGGTTGATACCCACAATTTTCCCTGAAGGCTCCAACTGGCTGTCCCAAACCTCTGACAAAGGACAAAAGGTATCATTTAAATCTTCCAGTGTCAGTATGAGCTTCTGATATAAAAGAAGAATACTCTTTTCTTTATCATGCACATAGGTAATCCGTAAAAGTCCGGTCAGATTGCCAGCCATGGGTGTATATGATGTAAAAAAGGACAGGCCTTTTTCATTGCCTGTAAATACCAGTTTTTGGGGTGCCTGGCCCGGGGCAAAAACCTTTTCCCCAACGATTGAATCAAGCTGTTTCCTTAAAAGGGAAGGGATGACGGTTCTGGCCTGGAATGTATCGCCTTCTCTTTGTGCCCGGTCCCAGGCATTGATACTAAGTTTTAATGCCTGGGCAATAATAATGGTCACCATTGATACCATGAGCATGGCCACCAATAGTTCCAGAAGTGTAAAACCGCTGTCCTTGTGTGAGCCGGTCCTGAATGTAAGATTGAATTTTTGCATCAGGGCTTGTGCCATTTCACAAAGCAAAAGGATTGTTTTTTATCACCCGCATCATACAGGATGCATAAAGTGAGCTTTTTAAGGCTCTCTATTTCCAGGGGCGTACTATTATCAGATATTCCATCCAATACCAGCGGCTCTGCATAAAATCTATAATACCAGTTTTCCTCCCCGGGAATGCTGTCCTCAATGGTCTCTCCCCTGACAATAGTATTGATGGTTTCAAGATCATGAAATATATTATTTGCCAGTCTGACTACTTTAAAAGCTCTCTCAGACCTGAGCGATGTTTTTTTGGACTGGGAAAGATTCTGAAAAACAGCTCCCAAGGTCATGGCCACAATCAAGAGAGCCACCATGACCTCAAGCAGGGTATACCCATTCTTATTATCAGGCCTGATCATTGATCAATTCTATGATACCGGTTAAGACATCCACTTTAAGACGAAAGATGGTCACTTCATCTATTTTAAAAAACAGGATGCCCCCACTGGAACTGCCGTCCGGATAAAATCTGATCACATACATATCCTCTTCAACTGTTTTTACATTTTCCCCTTCAATGGTAATGGATTCTGGTATCTCGACTTTATTTTCCGGAACAATCCAACAGGACCGCTTAGAAGAAGAAATGACAAAAGACTGGGGAGACCCGTTAATCATTGCCCTTTGTCTGGCCTTTACACACAGGGATTGAACTTTTTTGATGAAAAAAACCGTTCGCTTGTGTCCTGATGATTTCCCCACATTTGTTGCAACCAGTGAGGAGGCCAATGATATCAGTATCAACACCACAAGGACTTCCAAAAAAGTGAAACCCTTAGAATGAGATATCATTGATCCCGAATATTGTGGAAAGCATTGAAACAACAATCCCCCCGATAATAATGCCCATAACAAGAATTGCAACCGGTTCAATAAATGTCAAAAGCATTTTGATCCTGTTCTGAATCATTGCATCAAGATTTTCTGCTGAAGAAACAAGCATCTGGCCCAGTTTTCCAGTCTCCTCACCCAGGGAAACCATTTGCACAAGCATTGGAGGAAACATCTTATTTTCCTTCATCAAGCCGCTCAAGTTCCTGCCTTCCCTGACCTGTTCCGCAATATATACCATTGTATCCTTTAATATGATATTCCCAACCACATCTTTCACAATCCCCAGAGATTTTAAAATGGGAACACCGCTTTGCATAAGGACACCCAACGTCCTTGCAAACCGGCTCACCTGGATATTCATCAACAAATCCCCAAGATATGGAATCCTGATCAACAGCTTATCCATAATAATTTTGCCCTGGGTTGTTTTTATCAGCCTCCAGAACAAAAGACCAAAGAGAATAGTGAGGGTAAGCAAAAGCCACCACCACTGCCCCAGAAATACCCCCATATTCAGCAATACCTTTGTGGACAGTGGCATATCCTGTCCCAGATCACGAAAAATATCAGCAAATTTAGGGACCACAAATCCCATGATGACAAACACGGAAACAATTCCAACAGATAAGAGTATGGCCGGATATATGGATGTAGAGATAATAAATTTCTTGATTTCCTGGGTTCTTTCCATGAATTCGGCCAGCCGTTCCATGACCGGGGCAAGGATGCCACCTGTTTCGCCAACTCTGACCATGCTGACATACAGGTCATTAAAGTCTGCCGGCTTTTCCCCCATTGATTCTGCCAGACTGCTTCCAGACTGGACAGAATCATACAAAAAAGTCGCCATGGCCTTGACAGACTTGTTTGACGAGGAATCTTCAATTATTCGAATGGTCCTGTCAATGGGGACTTCAGACTTGATCAAATGGGCAAGATCTTTAGTAAACTGGATTAGCTGATCCTGATTAAGAATACGCCGGTTGTTTCTCACCTTAAGCCGGGAAAAAGAGGCGCTGCCCTGATTAAGCCACCGGATCAGGCGATGTCCCCTGCTTTGCAGAATCCGTAATGCTTCACCTTTGGTATTTGCTTCACAGACATCACGTCCCTTGCTGCCCTTTGGGTCAAAAAATTCATATTTAAAGACCGCCATCAGCGAGTAACCCTCAGCACCTCTTCAAATGTTGTGATGCCCTGCTTAACCTTTTCCAACCCATCATACCGGATTGTTTTCATGCCCTTTTCAGCAGCCTTGCGGACAATTTCATCTCTGTCGGCATTCTCGGCAATCATCCGCTGAATTATGTCATCAACCACTAATAGTTCATAAAGACCTACTCTCCCCTTATATCCTGTAGAGGAACACTCTTCACACCCTTTTCCACTCATACAGGTATCATCAATCAAATCCACTGAAATTTCAAGGCTATGGGCAATGGTCTGCTTTTGTATCTGCGTGAGAATTATTTCTTCCCTGCAATTGTTACAGATTTTACGTACAAGCCGCTGGGCTAAAACCCCTACCAGACTTGAGGCGAGAAGATAGCTTTCAACTCCCATGTCTGAAAGTCGATTAACGGCTCCTGCCGAATCATTGGTATGCAGAGTGGAAAAAACCATATGCCCGGTTAAAGATGCCTGGATTGCTATTTCTGCTGTTTCTGAATCACGGATTTCTCCAATGAGAATAATATCAGGGTCATGTCTTAAAAAAGATCTTAATATTGAGGCATAGGTCAGGCCAATTGACGATTTCACCTGAACCTGATTCACATTGTCAATCTGATATTCTACAGGATCTTCAGCTGTAACAATTTTTTTTTCAGGGGTGTTTATCTCATTTATGACAGAGTACAGGGTTGTGGTTTTTCCGGAACCTGTAGGGCCGGTGACCAGAAACATCCCATAGGGCTGGGAGACGAGTCTGAGAAATAGATCAGACATCTCATCCGCCAGGCCCAGGGAAGATAGTTTAAGCTGTATGTTGTCCTGCAGCAAAAGCCTTAACACAAGGCTTTCTCCATACTGAACCGGCACGCTTGACACACGAATATCAATTTCTTTCCGGCCGAGTTTAATTTTTGTTCTGCCATCCAGGGATAGCCGTCTTTCAGCAATATCCATATTGGCCATGAGTTTTACACGTGAAATAATGGCTGCCCGGTATTTGTTGGCAATGGGTTCTTGATCTTGTAGAACTCCGTCGATACGATATCGGACAGCAAGAAATTGTCTTTTCGGTTCGATATGAACATCAGATGCCCCAAGATCAAGGGCTTTGCTGATGATATGATTGACCAGGCGGATGACCGGGGCTTCGGATGCCATATCCTTGAGCTGTTCAGTATCACTCCACAGGGCATCATCCATATTCAAATCATAATTGTCATCATATTCCTTTCCACTCATTGCCCTGTTTGCTTCATACCAGGCATATAATGTATTGCTTACAAATTCATCGGATGCATGGTATATCTTCAATGGTTTTTCATAAGTAGCTGTCACAACTTCCCGGGTATGGTAGTCATAGGGATCAGCAAATAAAACTACCAGACTTTCACCGGAATCATCAATGGGCAATACTTTAAAATTCTTCATGAAATGCAGAGGAAGGAGTGTTACTTCAGGAGGAGATTCCGGGATGGTTGATTCGTTAATTTCTTGAAAAACTTCAGTTTTCATTCTATTCCCAGCTTACAATATCCCGGTTATCCTTTTCTCCACCTTCCTGACCGTCTTTACCATAACTGAAAAGATCATAATCGCCATGGTCTCCGGGAGATTTATAGATATATTCCTTTCCCCAGGCATCCAGGGGGACGTCTTTAGGCAGATATGGTCCGTACCAATTTTTTAATCCATCAGGCTGTTTTCTTAAAGCATTCAATCCCTCTTCCATGGTTGGATACCGACCATTATCCAACCTGAAATCATCCAATGCAGCACCCAGTAATTCAATTTGTGTTTTCGTAGTTTTTACCCTTGCCTGGTCAATTTTCCCGAAAAACTTAGGTGCAACAAGTGCTGAAAGAAGTCCAACAATAATAATAACAACCATTACCTCTATTAATGTAAATCCTTGAATTTTCTGTTTTATATAAATCTGTTTCATAATAGATTATCCTGAATTTTAATAAAAAATATTTGTTTTCAACTACAACATTTTATATCAAAATGCAACAAAGAATACAAATAAACAGCAATTCCCGGTCTCATGGTATTTCCAAAATTAGTCTAATGTAAAAATCTGTCTGCATTTTTGGTAAATTGAAAGCCTCATTCTCGATTTTTGTTTCCTCTTTTTTAAATATTTGCTATCATTCACGCCAAAATAGATTATCAAATAATATCTATATTAAAAAAATTATCTGTTTGAGTCTAAATCAATATGCAGAAAATTAAAGAAATATTTCATGATTTTTTTCAATAGTTTAAGTGATGAGGTTGACAAATTTAATTGATATTTAAGGAACAATTCAAATGGACAAAGCCCACATAAAAAAGATAAAAAAGACAATTTTGAAAATGGAACCCCTTGTTTTTGATCAACTTACTCAAAAACAAAAAACTCAACTTTTTAAATTCAATGAAAATTATAAAGATTTTTTAAATCAATCCAAGACTGAAAGAAAAGCAGCTATACAAATTGTTCGAGCTGCAAAGACTAAAGGTTTTGTCGATATCGATACATTGTTAACAAAAGAATTGAAAAGTAGTAAAAAAGTTTATAAGATTTTTCAAGGACGTTGTGTAGCCCTGGCTATTTTAGGAAGAGACGGCCTTGTTACAGGGGCCAATATCATTGCCTCCCACCTGGATTCACCCCGGCTGGATCTAAAGCAGAACCCTATCTATGAAGACTTGAGTATGGGGCTGATAAAAACACATTATTATGGGGGGATTCGTAAATATCACTGGCTGGCCCTGCCTTTGGCGCTCCATGGGACAATCGTCACATCCCGGGGGCCAATGGATATTACCATTGGCGAGGATCCTGATGATCCAGTTTTCACGGTGACGGATCTTCTGCCCCATCTGGCTGGAAAACTCCAGGCAGACAAAAAATTATCCGAAGCCTTTGAAGGTGAAAAATTAAACCTGATTGCAGGCAGTATCCCCCTGGGCGGGGATGGAGAAAAAGACCGGTTTAAACTTGGGGTGTTAAATCTTTTATATGAACAATACAAGATTGTCGAAGAAGATTTTGTGAGTGCGGAAATTGAAGCTGTGCCGGCTGGAAAAGCCAGGGATATCGGATTTGACAGGTCAATGATCGGTTCTTACGGCCAGGATGACAGGGTGTGTGCCTATACAAGTCTTGAGGCGATAATGGATACCCCGTCTCCAGACAGGACTGCCATTGCCCTGTTCTTTGACAAGGAAGAGATCGGCAGTGAAGGCAGCAGCGGGGCAAAATCAAATTTTCTTGAAGACTTTATGTCTGATCTGCTTTTTATCAATGGTGAGGATACGGGGAACCGCAGTCTTAGAAAAGCCTTGATCAACTCATCCTGTCTGTCTGCTGATGTGAACGCTGCCATGGACCCGGATTTCAAAGACGTTCATGAAGCAATGAATGCAGCGAAACTTGGATTTGGCATTTGTATGACAAAATTCACGGGGGTGGGCGGAAAATCCGGATCAAGTGATGCCAGTGCAGAATTTGTGGGTAAGATCAGACAGATATTTAATAAAAATAATATTGTCTGGCAGACTGGAGAACTGGGGAAAATTGATCAGGGCGGCGGCGGCACCGTTGCCAAATTCCTTGCAAAATTCGGGATGAATGTCCTTGACTGCGGCCCTGCTGTTCTTTCCATGCATTCTCCTTTTGAAGTTTCCAGCAAGGCAGATGTGTATATGACCTATCTTGGATATAAAGCTTTTTATTCTGATAATGATTAATAATAAAACCATTATTGGTTTTATTTTTTTTTGGGCTGTCTTTATTGAGGGATTGAGCTTTTGTCCTCGCATTTATGCTGAAAATTTGAATGCAGGGGTTATTTTAGCTGATGATCAAGGAAACATCCTTTACAGCCAGAACAGGGAAAAGTTATTTATTCCAGCATCAATTTTAAAAATCCTGACCAGCCTTGCTGCCCTTGACCTGCTTGGACCGGATTATCGTTTTTCAACGGCCTGGTATCTTGATCCAGATTCAAAAAATCTTTATCTAAAGGGTTTTGGAGACCCTTTATTGATTTCTGAAGTTATTGAGGAACTGTGCCAGGACATCATTTTAACGGCAAAACCAACACTGATTCATGATATTATTCTTGACCAGACCTATTTTTCAGATCAGATTCAGGTGCCGGGGAAAGGAAGCTCTCTAAATCCCTATGACGCGCCTGTGGGGGCTTTATCTGCCAATTTCAATACTCTTTTGTTCCAATGGGATAAGAAAGAAAAAAGATTTATCAGCGGGGAACCCCAGACCCCACTTTTGCCCGCCTTTCTTGGGGACATAAAAAAAACCCGTCTGAAACAGGGCAGAATTGTTTTGTCAAAACAGCATGGTATGATGTATCCAGGACTTCTGGTCAAATTCTTTCTTGAAAAAAATAATATTGGTGTCACAGGTTCTGTGCGGCTGGGAAAATATGAGGTAAAACAAGGGGGGGGAAATACTTTTCTTTCTCCTTTTGACACAAAGCAGGTGGTGCAAAAACTTTTAAAATACTCTAATAATTATATTGCAAATCTTGTTTTACTTACCCTGGGCGCAAAAACCTATGGGCCACCCGCCACCCTTGAAAAAGGGGTCAAGGCAGTCAAGCTTTTTTCAAAGCAGGGCCTGGGATTTGATCATCTTAGCATTTCAGAAGGATCAGGCCTTTCAAGATCAAACTTGATTTCTCCGGATCAAATGATAAAGGTCCTTATAGAGTTTATGCCCTTTTATTCCCTGTTAAACAGCCAGGGTAATGATTTTTTTAAAACAGGCACCCTTTCAGACATCCGGACCAGGGCAGGCTATATATCAGGAGAGGATGGGCGGCTTTACCCCTATGTCATCATGGTGAACCAGAAGAACAAAGGTTATGATGCCATTCTAAAGAAACTGCAGCAGCTTCAGGCTTCAGGGGGTCTGACTCCAATTAATAATTGACAAAGCCATATTGATAGCATATATTGACATCAATATGTAGTCGCACGATGACATTATCCTTGGGAGAATTTTATGAAGGCTGTCACCATTAGAGGCGTTGAACCTGAAGTTGCTGAAAAATTAAAAATAGCTGCGAAAAAACAAGGCAAGAGTGTTAATCAAATCATTCTTGAGCTTATCAAAACAAGTCTTGGATTTAAAAAGGAAAAGAAATTTTCAAGCAAATATGATGACCTGGATGACCTGTTTGGCAGATGGAATGATGATGAGTTCAAAAAAATAAATGATTCAATAGCCAGTCAACGTCAAATTGACCAGGAACTCTGGGAATGAAAAAAGTATTAATCGACACCAATATTTATTCATTGGCCATGAAGGGTGATGGCAATGTTGTCGATGCCTTGAGAAAAATTGATCTGATTGGTTTTGCAGCCATTAGTGTTGGGGAACTTTATTCTGGTTTTAAAAGCGGCGACCGGGAAACAATGAACAGGGAAGAACTCAATATTTTTCTGGATTCTCCAAGAGTCGTTGTTCACACCATTGATGTGGAGACTGCTGATTTTTACGCTTCAATACTCAATAACCTGAAAGCTGCGGGCACACCCATTCCGACAAACGATATATGGATTGCGGCCGTCGCTTTTCAACATGGATACATAATATTTACAAAAGACGGGCATTTCAATTTAATTCCCGGATTGACACAACTTTGATCCCGGGTCCATCCGGTCATAAGGGGGTCTGCCCCCGATTACCCATTATTTTTCAATATAGGCGTAGGCGCTGTGGTTATGGATGGATTCAAAGTTTTCAGCGCTTACGGAGAACCAGGTGATATTTTCATCGTCCATTAATTGTTTTGCCACATCCCTTGCAATATCTTCCACAAATTTGGGGTTTTCATAGGCTTTTTCCGTGACAAACTTTTCATCCTGTCTTTTCAAAACGGAAAAAATATCACAGGAAGCCGATGTCTCCACAAGGTCGACGATTTCTTCTATCCAGATAAACTTATCAAACCTGGTACTGACCAGCACTTCGCCGCGCTGATTATGGGCGCCATATTTACTTATCTCCTTTGAACAGGGACAAACAGATGTGATGGGAACTGCAACCTTTAAAACAATATCTGTATCTGTTTTTCCATTGGAAGACCCGAGGATGGAGCAGGTATAATCCATAAGTCCTTTGGATCTTGTCCTGGGAGATTGTTTTTCAATAAAATAGGGGAAGGTG
>JAHJDU010000342.1 GCA_018812385.1 Pseudomonadota bacterium | reverse complement strand
GGCATCATATTTAAGATCGTGCTCAAAGGCAATATCCGGAACAACGGTGTCAAACCCCAGCCTATTGTTTAAAATATCCCTTAATTCAACCTGCCCCAAAAGGGTGGGATTCAATTTTATAGTGGTGTTGAGTTTTTTTTCTTCAACAAAATAACGACCGATTTTCTCGATTTCATCAGGAGGGCAGCCATGCATTGTGGAAATGGTGACATTATCAGATATAGTTGAAGGAATATCAAGATCAGCAGCTTCAGGGAAAATGGTTTTAGCAATTTTCAGCTTTTCATCAATGATTATTCTTGCATTTGCCATGGAATCTAAAAACTTCTGAACTGTCGGACTTAAAATACCTTCCAGATTATAGCCCACACTCATGTTAAAGATAAATCCCGGATTATTTTCCCGGCCTGATTGAAGCGGTCCGGGCAAAAGCCTTTTCTTTAAAATATATATGGCAATGAAAGCGTTGACATATTCATTCAGGGATTGTTCAAGTTTGAGCTCCTGGGACCATTCACAATTATAGCCCTCATCCTCCATATTGATGCAGGGCTTTGTTACCTCAAGTTCGTCCAGCACCTGGATTGTTTTTAATTCAATATATCTGGCGCCGGTCAGCCATGATGAAACAATATTCTGTGACAATTGTGTATGGGGCCCTGCTGCAACCCCGACGGGTGTTTCTAAAACTCGTCCGTATTGATTGATTCTGAAAATATCACTTTCAGACGGCTGGAAAAAAAGTGACCTGGGAATTCCAAAAATTTTGTTTGTCTTTTCCTCTCTTTTAATCCAGCTTAAAAGCTTTTCCAAAGAAAGGCAGGTAAATCTGTCACTCATAACGCCCCCATATTATTTAGGACCGCAAATTTTATAACTTGAACGAAATTGCTTGTCTTTTGCCCCATCTACTGCGTTGCACCAAAGGCCTAATACGTATAGTATTAAACATTTGATGCGCCTTGTAGATGAACCAAAATCCTGCGCTATTTCTGCTCAATTTATTTCATTTGAGGTCCTTATTTTAATTTCCCCCAGAGTTTGTTTCCCATTTCTCTGGCAAAGCTTAAAATATCTTCTTCATTGGCCGTCACAAGTTTTTTGTCTTCCACAATCAAACGGCCTGAAGAGATAACACTTTCCACATGACAAGAATCGATGCCATAGACAAAGTGGCCTAAAAAATTATCCTGATTCATTATTGTGGGCGCCTTGTAGTCAAGAATCACAAGGTTGTTGTCATTGTCTCCTTGAAAATCATTTTCCTTGATAAACCTGTGGATATTCCTGAACCGGTCGTAGATACCTGGGAAACTGATTCCTTCGGTTCGCTGCCCCACAAAGAAAGCGGCTTTGGCACTTCTAAGCATATCCGAATGCATACCATCCGTACCCAGCATGATCCGGTCTCCATAATTTGCAACATTAGCAAGTCCGACATTATTGTTCAGATTGCTTTCAACATTCTGTGCCACCCAGACCTTTGACTCTCTCAGAATAGTTTTTTCATTTTTATCAAGGTGTATACAATGTGCAAAAATTGACCCTTTCAAATCAAGACCGCCGGCATCATAAAGCCGCTGCACCACACGCTTATTGTGGTTTTGCTTACAATGATCCTGATCTGACATATCCTCGGCCACGTGGATATGGATACCCGTATTATAATCCCGGGCAAGTGTGACCGCTTTCTCAAGACAGGTGTTTCCCACGGTGAAAGAGGCGTGAAGCCCCACATGCCCCTGATTACCCGCTTTAAGATAATTCTTTGTTTCCGCAAGGCCCTTATCCCTGATTTTCTCACCATCCCGGTCGGAAATTTCATAGCAGAGCAAATGGGAAAGACCAATGGAGTCAAAGGCTTCCTTAATGGTAAAAAGTGACCCTTCAATATTAAAAGGAGAGGCATGATGGTCGATAACAAATGTGACACCATTTTTGGCACAATATAAAGCAGACGTAAGTGCACTTGCTTTGATCATTTCAAGGTCAAGATTTTTATCCAGATGCCACCAGACATATTTGAGTTTTTCGATAAAATTTTCAGGTGTTTTAGCAGGCGCAGGCATCCCCCTTGCCAGGGTTGAGTAGATATGATGGTGACCGCATCCAAAAGATCTGGTAACAAATTTGCCTTTGGCATCCACTACCCTTGCCGGATCGCTGGGAAAAAGGGGTATGCTGTCAATCAGCTTTATACCCCCGTCCTTACCTTCGCTCACTTGGATATCAGTTTTTGTGAAGGTCAGATTCTGCCAGTCAATAAATCTTGCATTTTTAATATAAAGTGTCATTTTATAATCGATTTACCTTAGCTTTTGTGTTTTCAGATACAAGAAAAGTTATCTTATCAGAAACTGGTACAATAAAAAATCAAGATTATCCACATTGTCACAGCATTTTATAGAACTATGGAAAAAGAGGATGGAAAAAGGTGAGATGAAAAATCATCTCACCGTTCATGAAGAGATTAAAACTCTGGCCCGAAACTTGTAATGTAAATTGTTTCAGAATATCCTGCTTATGGGATCTTCAAAAAACATATGTTAAAAAATGCCCGTCAGACTATTTGCTTAATACCTCCGGTGATAGAATACTTCCATGGGCATCCTTTAACGCCAAAAGCGCCTTTTTTTGTTTGCCCAGAATATCAAAAAGGGTTTGGGGAATTCCCTGTTCTTTAGAATATGCATCCTGCTGAAGCTCAATCCGTTTGATAATATTATCCAGGTATAAGGAAAATTGTTTTAAATACAGCTCTTTTGTGTATTCCTTATCAATAATCTGTTTAAACAATAATTTCAGATCATCATATCTGGGAAGATTTCCAATGGGGGTTTCAATATAGTCTATTTCGTTGTGGGCATATCGTTCAAGCCAGGAAAGCCATACTTTTACATCTATTTTTTCTCCTAAAAGCTTTAGAGATTCTCCGCCCCGGGCCTTGTCCGTTAAAAAGTAATTAAGACCCGCCATCACAGGCTTATATTCTTCTTTTATTTTGTCGCTTCCAAAAAATTTGAACTGGGCATCCATATAATCTCCCAATGTGCCTGGAATAAAGGGTGCATTGGCCCAGGGTGCTCTTTTAACACCCGTTGCACCAACCTCTGTCGCTGTGGCGGCGGAAACAATACAGGCCCCGATGACAACGCCTGCATCAGAATTTTTGGCTACCCAGACCGGCGGCATGGTGTCGGCATCTCTTCCACTGTATGTAATAACTCTGGTCAGGGCACCTTCGGGGTTTTCTGCTTCCTGGGAGTAATTGTCAAGGGAATCAGAGCTTAATGTGCAGCGGGAATTGGGATGGGACAAAGGAATGGGTTTGCCATTCTCATCTATTTTACCTTCATACCAGTCCCCCTGGAAATTAAAACCTTTATCCGGATGGTCTTCGTTATTACCTACCCAGTGGGGCACCTTGTTCTCATCAATGAGCACATTGGACCAGATCACTTCGTGTCCGGGCTGTCTTAACACTTTCATAAGCAGAGGGTCGCCTTCAAGATTAACATCTTCAACAATGCCGAAAATACCGCATTCCGGATTGATGGATCGGATACTGCCGTCATCTGCGATCCACATCTGGGCAAGATCATCACCGATAAATACATTTCCTGCCATGGCCGTGGTGGTTTTTCCGCATCCACTGGGGGCAGCGCCTGCAATCCAGGTTACCCGTCCATTTGGACCGTGGAGCCCGGTTATAAACATATGTTCAGACAATTCATTGCCAAAATTTTCATAAACCGCCTTATCCACGGCAAACCTGTGATTTCCCTTTTTGAGCAGCAGGGTATTGCCGGCATAGGTGCATTTCCAACTATATGTTGTTTTGAATTTACGATCCATGAAAACCCTTGCATCGGGCAGATCCTGGGTCCTGTTCAGTCCTTCGCTGTGAACATTTGTGAAAAAATGACCAAGGGTTTTCACTTCTTTGTCAAAATCAGCATAAGCATTTCTATAGAGAAGTTCTGCACTATGGGAAACATAGGTGGAACTTGTGATTTCCAAAGCTGGATTTGATACAGGAGAGCCCACAGGACCTCTCATGTAAAATCCAATGATCATGGTCATGTCTTTCATGATATCTGTCATATTGGATCTGACTTGTTCAAGGGCCGTGGGTCTGTCCATCCTGTTGGCAAGAGAACTGACGTGATCTTCCGGATTGGCGATATAATAGGTTCTGTCAATGATTCTGCCCTGCTCCTGGGCCAGATCATAATGAATGGTATGCCCATCCATGGCAAGAGCGCTTTCCTCTTTTTTTTCAAGGGCAAGATTTCTGATAAATTGCCTGTCTTGGGATGATCCAGTATTGACAAAAACAGAAGAAGGATTGCAAAGGATAATTGAATTGGCAATTCTTTTTAAGACTTCAGGGTGTTTGATTTTTAAAATCCGGGTTAATTGCTCATCATCCATATATTGTTTAAATACGGCTTTGGCATTCTCTTCAGAATCTATTTTTCCCAGCTCATTAATAATGTCGATATCTTTCCCGGTTTTAAGCATTTTATTATAGTCTCCTTTAATAATTTCATTAACTGATTTTC
>JAHJDU010000341.1 GCA_018812385.1 Pseudomonadota bacterium | reverse complement strand
GTCGAGTCAATTTTCAAAAACCTACCTAAACCACTGAAATGGTAGTCTTTTTTGATGAATGATCTAATTTTATTAACCGACATTCCCTTAAATGTTCAAACCGCCTCTGTAAAACACGGCCTGAACAAGGCTCAAACAAAAGCGCTTGCAAGACTTGAACAAGTTTCTGGCAAGGTTTTTCACGATGTCACCCAGAAAGGTTCCATCCCGTTTAAAGATCAGAACAATACGCTTGGCAGGCGGGGGTGTGGTTGCAGATCCACATAGTTCTTCATCATTTTTTTTATAAACTATGCAAAAGCAAGAGAGATCCCTTTGCGTTTCAGCCCCACCCGCAGCAGAGGCCAGCATAATTTTTTTCCTCTTATCCTCGCAGTGTCACACGGAGAATCTGACCGTGAGATCCTCCACGCCTGCCAGGACAAGACCCTGCCTCACTTGGCCCATCCATTGGTCTTTTATTATGCATCTTTTTTCTACCCCCGACAGCTAAAGAAAAAATTAATACCGAAGGAAATAAAATAATTCCATGGTCAAATCTTTTAAAAGACAAATGAATTGTTTCATTGCTTAACAATCGTTTAGTAAAAATAATACAAATTGCAAAAATATTGATGAAAAAATTAAATATTCATTAAATTTAAAGGTATACAAAAAAAATAAAAAAGTATTGACAGCTTAACAGTCGTTTAGTAAATATTGAAAAGAAAGACATCTTTAGAGGATAAAAAAAACTGGATGCTCAATAGTTTTTAGGAGAGGCATGAAACGAGTCGAAAAAGAAAATAACCGCAAAAACGAAATTATTAAAGCATCGGAAGAGCTGTTCTACGAATATGGATATCAAAAGGCATCGTTGAGGGACATTGCACGAAAGGTTGGAATTACCCAGGCCGCCATTTATTATCATTTTAAAAACAAAGAAGAGCTTCTCTTAACGATCATTGAAAAGCACTCCAATGAGCTCTTTTTCAATCTAAAAGCATGCTTTTCGCAAAAAAAAGATCCCATTGAGAACCTGAGAGATGCAATTTTCCATCATGCAACGGCTATCAGGTCAAGCCGAAGCGGAACAAAAATAATTATCGAGGACAAACGATTTCTAAGCGATGAAATGAAAAAAATAGCCCGGGAAAAAGAGAGAATTATTTTTTTGCTCTACAAAGATTATCTTAAGCTATTGCAGGATTCCGGATTGATGAAAAAATGTGATCTCAGGGTTGCCACTTTTGGAATCCTGGGAACGATAAATTGGCTTTATCACTGGTATGATATGGATAAAAAGATGACCATAGAAGAGGTTGCGGAACGGATAATCGAGAATCTCTTTTATGGCCTCATAAACAAATAAAGAAGCAGGTGTGATTTTGATTATGGGTTAAGAATTATTTTAAACAGGAGGTATGAAAAATGAAAAAACTATTTATCACAATTTTGATGTTTGTTACTGTCTTTATACTTACATCCATCGCTATGGCGGCTGAACCCATTAAAATCGGCTCTCCATTGTTACTCAGTGGGAGGGGGGCTTTTGTTGGCGGAGCCGAGAAGGAAACCCTTGAAATGATGGCCGAAGAGGTCAACAAATCAGGCGGTATAAACGGAAGACCGATAGAATTTGTTTTTTATGATACAGAGGGCAAACCTGACATCGCCGTCAGTTTGGTAAAACGACTGATCCAGAAAGATAAGGTTGATATGATTATCGGTATATCCGCCAGCTGGGCCGCTTTCCCGGTTATACCCATCATTGAAAAACATCAAATTCCGACAATCATGCTGGGATCGGCAAACCAGATTGTGAACCCTGTAAATAAATATGTATTTAAAACCCCTGCCGATGACAAAATCGTGGTTTCAACGCTTTTAAATCATTTAAAGAAGCAGGGAATAAAACGGATTGCCATCCTGTCCAGTCAGGATGGATTCGGTGACGGCGGCCGAAGCCAGTTAACTGCCCAGGTCGCAGAATATGGGATAGAAATTGTATTTGATGATAAATATACCATGGATGATACAGATATAACCCCGACCATTAACAAGATCAAAAAAACAGATGCCGAAGTTGTTATCAACTGGTCTTCGAATAGGGCTCCGGTCATTATGACACAGGGCTACAGGCAAATCGGTATGACGCTTCCGCTTTACCAGAGTCATGCCGCCCTGTCGCCGGATTTTCTCAAGGCGACCGGTGAAAATGGAAATGGGGTTAAAATCGCCAGTTTCAAATTTCCGGGAGCCCAGGACCTGTCGGATAATGATCCCCAAAAAAAGATAATTCTTGATTATCAAGCCCAATATGAGAAAAAATTTGGCAAGCCTGCCAACCAGTTCGGCGCATGTGCTTTTGATGCATTTAATATAGCGATCATGGCACTGAAAAAAGCCGGGACTGACAAGGAAAAACTTCGGGATGCTATTGAAACGACAAAAGGTTATATCGGGATTAATGGAAAATTTAACTATTCTCCTGAAGATCATGGAGGACTCACAAAAGAATCCATGGTTATGTATGAAGCCATCAATGGTGAATGGAAACTCATTAAATAAGAACCAATCGCACTTAAGATCAATGGGACTTTAGCAGTTCCATTGATCTCTTCTTGTACGGAGGAAACAGCTTATGGTTACTGATGTGATCCAGGCAATATTTGCCGCCTTACCCGTGGGATGTATATATGCCCTGGTTGCTCTTGGTGTTGCTCTGATTTATAACGCAACAAAGATCATAAATTTTGCCCAGGGTGAATTCGTGATGCTGGGTGGGATGACCATGGTCACCCTTTACGGGGAGATGCATCTGCCCATTTACCTCGCCATTCCGGCAAGCGTAGCCATCTCCACAATCATCGGTATGGCACTTATGAAAGTTGCATATCGACCAGGGCAGAATACATCCCTCCTTATTGTTCTTATCATCACAATCGGAGCATCTCTCTTTATTTCCGGCTCTGCCATGCATATATGGGATGCCGATATCCATAAGTTTCCATCTTTTTCAGGTGACAAGCCTATTCTATTTCTCGGTGCGGCTATTGTGCCGCAATCGTTATGGGTCATCGGGCTGACATTTATCCTGGTGATTTTTTTAGTGTATTTTTTCCAGCTCACGATCCATGGAAAGGCCATGAAGGCCTGTGCCATTGACAGGACAGCAGCCGGACTTTTAGGAATAAAGGTTAAACAGATGGTCTTGATCTCTTTTGCAATGAGTTCAGCCCTTGGTGCAATGGCCGGTATCATTATGACGCCGCTTACCATGATTGATTATTCAGGCGGAATGCTTCTGGCCATCAAGGGGTTTTCCGCAGCCATGTTAGGTGGAATGGGAAGTTTTATAGGTGCGGTGATCGGCGCATTTATTTTTTCATTTCTGGAATCTTTCACTGCCACTTTCATCTCGGGAAGTTTTAAGGAACTGGTGACCTTCATTGTAATCATCAATGTGCTGCTTTTCATGCCGAATGGAATTATGGGCCCGCGTGCCAAGGAGGGGTTGGAAGAAGAGGAGGTTCTGGGACAATGATAGACAATATTTCACATATGATTGGAGAACACATCTCAAAAGTCCGGTTTGAAGATCTGAGCCCCGAGACTGTGGCTTCGGCAAAACGATCTACTCTGGATACCATCGGGGCCATGATGGCGGGATCTTCAGCCCCGGGGATAGATATGATTGTAAACCTGGCAAAGGGATGGGGCGGGACTGAAGAAGCGCTTGTAGCAGGATTCGGTATTCGTCTGCCCGCTCCCATTGCAGCCTGGTGCAATGGGTCCATGGCCAGAGCCCTTGAAATAGATGATATTGTTGATTTTCTCCCTGTCCACCCTTCCGCATCCACCGTTCCAGCCCTTTTGGCCCTGGCGGAATTGAAAAAGGGGCTTTCCGGCCAAGATTATTTAACCGCTCTTGCCATTGGACAGGACCTGATCATACGGATGGGATTGACAGTTAGAAATAATGCCATGCAGACAGGTCGAAATAATCTCTTTAAAATTTTTGGACCGACAGCTGCGTTGTCCAAAGCCATGGGGTTCAGCCCCGAAGAAGCGCAAAACGCTCTGGGTATCTCTTTTTCTCATGCAGTTGGAGACGGACAGTGCGCTCTGGACGGGGCTTTGTCCTTAAGACTTCAGCAGGGCATTGTATCCCAGGGGGCTCTTCTTTCAGTGCTTTTAACGGCCCAGGGCTTCACCGGAGCAAAAAATTTCCTTATGGGAAAATGGGGGTATTTAAAATCCTGGGAGCCTGATCCTAAACTGGAATTCCTTACTTCAGGACTTGGGAAGGAGTTTTACGGGGAAAAAATTTCAATCAAGCCGTTTTCCTCCTGCCGGGCCACCCATCCTTCCATAGACCTGATTACAACGCTTTCAAAACAACATAACATTGATGCCGCTTCAATAAGGAAGATCATCGTCCGAACAAGTCCGGAAATACACAATCTCGTTGGTTCACCCCATGAGCTGAAGGCAAACCCGGATTCCGTGCCCACAGCCCAGTTTTCAATACAGTATACCGTTGCCGCAGCACTGATCCGTGGCGACATGTTTTTAAAGGAACTGGATCCCTCATTATTCAAAGATGAAGAGATAAGGAACCTTGCTTCTCGTATTCATGTGGAACCGGATCAGGAACTGAGGTCGGATAGCGTTCTGGGGCATACTGAAGTGATGATCCAATGTGAAAATGATGTAACCGTCCAGGGAAAAATCGAGTTTCCCATAGGTAGTCCTGAGCGCCCCATGTCTTACAGGGATTGTGCAGAAAAATTTATGAAATGCGTCCCTTATACCTTTAATCCTGTTGATTCCGGCCATGCTGAAGAACTGATTGACCGGATCGAAACCTTAGAAGAGATCCATGACGTATCAGAGTTATTAAACTATTTATTGTAGAGGCTGATTGCAATGATCCGATTTGAAAATAAAAACATGTCCGCATGGATTGGAATATCGGCAGGCCTTATTGCGCTGCCGATTATTTTGGGCGATGGATACTACCTGAGTGTCATGAACTTTATTGCTCTCTATTCCATTATTGCCCTGGGGCTTTGCCTGTTGACAGGTTACGGCGGACAGCTTTCCATCTCCCATTCAGCTTTTTTTGGCATAGGGGCATATACCTCTGGGATACTCTCTACCCGCTTCGGTTTTCATCCCCTGGTGTCAATTCCCATCACTCAGGTTATAACAGCAATCGCTGCTTTTGGAATCGGGTCGGTCGTTCTTCGCTTGAAGGGGCATTACCTTGCCATTGCGACATTAAGCTTTACCATCATTGTCGAGATTATCATCATAGAAACCGCATGGCTTACCGGCGGTCTGCAGGGGCTGTCTTCCATACCCAATATCTCATTTGGTAACTTCATGATTGATTCAGACTGGCGGTTTTATTTTACCATCTGGCCAGTAACCATGCTCCTTTTGCTGTTTGCTCTAAACCTGGTTAACTCCCGTATGGGGCGTATTTTCAGAGCGACCAAGGAGAGTGAAGATATTGCACGCCTGTTCGGGGCCAATGTGAACAGGTATAAGGTAAAGCTTTTTATCCTTTCATCGGTTTACGCATCCCTGGCAGGAAGTTTTTATGCCCATTTTGTAACCTTTGTATCACCCGCAGCCGGATCAATCATGTTTGCGATTGATATCATTATGGTCCTTGCTTTCGGAGGATTCACCGTCCTCTGGGGTGCAATGCTGGGGGCGGCTTCATTGACCTTCCTCAATGAATATCTGACTGTTTTTGCTGATTACAAACGCGCCATTTATGGATTATCCCTTGTTTTGATCATGCTTTTTTTCCCAAGCGGCCTTCTAGAGGGACTAAAGGATTCTCTGGGTCGACTGATACCCGCAAGATTTAAAGGAGGGGATTTATAGTGCTGTGCCTTAATCATGTTACAAAAAACTTTTCAGGCCTGTCCGCCCTTACTGATGTCAGTTTTGAGGTGAAGAATGCTGTCATCAAAGGGATTATAGGCCCTAACGGCGCAGGCAAGACGACTCTGTTCAATATTATTACAGGGGTATTTCCCCCCACCCATGGGGAAATTATTCTCAAGGGAAAGGATATCAGCCGTAACCGGCCAGATGAAATTGCAAAGATGGGGGTATCACGAACGTTTCAACAGACATATCTCTTCAAGAGTCTGACTGTACTTGAGAATGTAATGATAGGAAGACACTACCGGACGCAGTCTGAGTTTTTTTCCTGTGGGCTTAGGCTCCCTTCTGCACGGCGAGAGGAAAAGATGATCCGCGAGCGGTCTATGGAATACCTTGAAATGTTCGGACTTGCAGACAAGAAAGATAGAATTGCAAACAAACTCCCTATGGGGGAGCAGAGATATCTGGAAGTCGCAAGGGCTTTGGCAACAGAGCCCTGCCTTCTGATCCTTGATGAACCCACTGCAGGATTGAATGAATTTGAAAGGAACGGATTTCGGGACATGGTTTTTAAAATCAGGGAAATGGGCATCACAATCCTGGTTATTGAGCACCACATGAAATTCATCATGGAGGTTTGTAATGAAATGGTGGTTCTGAACTTTGGTGTAAAAATCGCAGAAGGAACCCCTGAAGAGATACAAAATTCCCAGAAGGTCATTGAAGCCTATTTGGGTGTGGAGGAAGACATTGATTATTGAAATAAAAGACATTGACGTTTTTTACAAAAATATTCATGCCTTAAGGGAGATTTCCATCAGCATCCCCAAGGGTAAAATTATCGGACTGATTGGTGGTAACGGCGCCGGTAAGTCCACAATGATGAAAGCGATAACAGGTCTTGTGCCAAAAAAATCCGGGGAAATAATTTTTGAGGACAGAAAAATTACAGATATGGATTCAGCCTCAATCAGCCGACTGGGTATCTCCACCGTACCGGAAGGCCGCCGTTTATTCGGGTCTATGACCGTGGAAGACAATATGAATTTAGGGGCCTATCTGCGGTTTAAAAAAGAAAAGAAAAAAGAAATACAAAAAGACATGGATGAAATATTTAATCTTTTTCCCCGCCTTGGGGAACGAATAAATCAACTGGCCGGAACACTCTCCGGCGGGGAACAACAGATGCTGGCCATTGCACGCGCGTTGATGGGAAGGCCAAAGGTGATTCTTATGGATGAACCCTCAACAGGCCTGGCACCTTTGATTGTAAAAGAAATATTTAAGGTGATCAGACTGTTAAAAAGCAAGGGAAATACAATTTTACTGATAGAGCAGAATGCCCGAATGGCTTTAAAAATATCAGATTACGCCTATGTTATGGAGTCGGGCCGGTTTGTCCTTGAAGGTAATGCAAAAGACCTGTTGGAAGACGAGTCTGTGAAAAAATCCTACCTCGGGGTCTGACAGGGATTGGATTTTTCGAGACATGACTTGGGAAATAAAGGAAAACTATATGGGAAAAGTAGTCATCATAACGGGAAGCGGCTCAGGAATCGGTCGATCCATTGCATTAAAATTTGCAAAGGCGGGAAACCGGGTCGTAATCAATGATATTAATCAAAAAAATGGGGAACGGGTCCTTGAAGAGATCATAGCCTGTGGGGGTCAAGGAATGTTTGTTCCTGCTGATATCTCAGACATCGATCAGGTCAAAGCCCTGTTCAAATCAACCATGAGCGAATTTAAAAGAGTGGATGTCCTGGTAAATAATGCCGGGGTGCCGGGCGGATTCTCATTCATTGCAGACATGCCCGATGAAACATGGCACAAAACCATCTCTGTCCATCTGACCGGTACTTTTTATTGTATCCGTGAAGCCCTGAAAATAATGATGAAAACAAAAACAGGCCGGATCATCAATATTGCATCCATTGCAGGGTTAATGGGGACGGTTGGTTCCGGTGAATACGGAGCGGCAAAAGCCGGCATTATCAACTTGACAAAAACCTGTGCAAAGGAATCGGGTCCTTTTAATATCACTGTAAATGCCATTGCTCCCGGGATGGTCGGGACATCAATCAATTTAAAACTCCAGGAAAAAGGGAGTCTATTTATTGAGACAGCCGTTAAGGGCACGCCGACAGGGCGGATGACAACACCTGATGAAATTGCTGAAACCTGTCTTTTTCTTGCCTCAGGGACGGCAGCCAACATAACGGGTCAAGTGATTACAATAGACGGCGGTGCCGGTACAAGTATCTGCATGGACGATTTTATGCGAGACCATCTCATCAAAAAAAGCAAGGCAACCGGCAATTAATTATTAAACCAAACTGAAATCTGCCGGTTTCAATCGAATCCGGTTTGACAGGAGAATTGTGTATGAGATGTATTGGAGATATTCCCAGACTGAACGCCAGGCGGTATCCAGAAAAAAAGGCGTTGATCATGGGTGATGAACATATGACTTTTAACGTGCTGAATGAATTGTCAAACAAGCTGGCAAGCGGCTTGATTTCAATGGGAATCAAGCCCGGTGACAAAGTAGCCGTCATGGCCCAGAATTGTCTGGAATTTCCCGTAATTTTATATGCTACAGCCAAATGCGGGGCAATATTTGTCCCCATCAATTTTCGGTATGAAAAAAAAGAATTGATATATGTAGTAAACAACTCAGATCCAAAGATACTTTTTTTCGATGCTGAAAACGCATCTGTCGTAAAAGCGGCCTCCGTCGATTTTTCAAACAACATCCAGATGATTGCGATTTCACCGGAAAAAAATTCAGACAAACATACAATGAAGGGTATCATGGCGGAACAGCCCGGTGTGAATCCTGTGATCCCGGTTGAGCCCGATTCAGCGGCAATGATCATGTATACCAGCGGCACAACCGGGTTCCCAAAAGGAGTCCTCTATTCCCATGCAGCATACATTGCCGTTTATTTCGGCATGGTTTTAGAGGGAGACCTTCATCATGAAGATGTGACCATGGTGGCGCTTCCGCTCTTTCACAACGGGGGGCTCAATGCACTGCTTCAGCCCACACTGATGTTGGGGGGATCTGCTGTCATCATGGCCAAAGGGTTTGACCCCGGCACAATACTTGAGGCAATACAGCGTTACAAAGTGACCATGACAATGTGGGTACCCACCATGCTGGCCCTGCTTGTTAATTCTCCCGATGCTTCAAATTATGATGTAACTTCACTGAAAAAAATCTGGTATGGGTCTTCCCCCATCAGCCCGTCGGTTTATAAGAAAGCGGTTGGTCTTTTTAATACCCGATTTTACCAATGGTTTGGCCAGACTGAGACGGGAATGAATTCCATATTGAGACCGGAGGACCATGCCACGCGTTCCCATTTCACGGGAAGAGAAATATTTAATTCGGAAATACGAATCGTTGATGAAAAAGGAAATGATGTCCGGGAAGGAGAGATCGGTCAGATCATCTCGGCCCAGAAACCTTTGGGAATGATAGGGTATCTCAATATGGATGAGGCGACCCGGGAAACAATTCGTGACGGTTGGATTTATACAGGTGACCTTGCCAGGGCCGAGGTCGATGGATTTTTTACAATTGTGGACCGCATGAAAGATTTGATTATCAGCGGAGCGGAAAATATTTATCCCAAAGAGGTGGAAGATGTCATATGTGATCACCCGGATGTAATGGAAGTTTCGGTTATCGGCATTCCTGACGATATTTATGGTGAATCCGTTCTGGCTGTGGTGGTGCCCAAAAAAGGCCGGCAATTAACTGAATCCACAATCATAGAATTCAGTTCCAAACGACTGGCCCGGTATAAAAAACCCAAAAAAGTTATTTTTACGGACGAATTGCCGAAAAACGCTGCAGGCAAAGTTACTAAAAACGTTCTCCGGGAGCCTTTCTGGACGGATAAGGGAAAAAAGATCTAACAAATTAACGAGGAAAATTTATGAAATTAAAAGATAAAGTTGCCCTTATTACGGGTGCAGGCGGAGACCTTGGTCGCGGTATGGCAATCCTGTTTGCACAGGAAGGTGCCCGCGTCATGGTCAATGACATTAATGTCGAAAAAGCTGAAAAAACGGTTGAAATAATAATTGATCAGGGGGGAACCGCAACAGTCGATAATTCAGATCTGACAAACAGCAAATCAGTCCGGCAGATGATCGATCATGTGATGAAAGAATGGGGGAAGCTGGATATCCTTGTCAACAATGCAGGAGATGTAAAGGATGCGCTACTTGTAAAAATGACGGATGAAGATTGGGATTTTGTGGTGGATCTGAATTTGAAAGGGAGTTTTTTCTGCGCAAGGGCAGCGGCACCCCACATGATTGAAAGGGGCTACGGAAAGATACTCAATTTTTCTTCAATGGCATACAAAGGGAATATCGGCCAGGTTAACTACACATCTGCAAAAGCCGGGGTCGTGGGCATGACACAAGCTCTCGGCCTTGAGCTGGCAAAATACAGTATCAATGTCAACTGCATTGCACCGGGACTGATCGAAACGCCCAAAGCAGCAACCCTGGACGAAAAAGTAAGAAATTATCTGATAAAAAAAACCCCGATGAGGCGCATGGGTGAAATTATAGATATAGCAAAAACCGCCCTGTTCCTGGTTTCAGATGATGCCAAGTTTATCACCCGGCAGGTCATACATGTCAGCGGTGGTATGGAAGGGTTTTAATATCCGGACATGTGGAGAGTACGTCAACCAGCAAGGAAACAAAGCAAATGAATGAAGTATCTAAAGAAGTTTTGAAAGATAACCGTCCATGCGACATTCCAGTTGAAGATGGATTGTTTGATTACCCTGTGGAAAAAGACCGGCATCCGGCCCTTTTAGGAAACCGCTGTAATAGCTGTGAAAAACGATTTTTTCCAAAGCGAACCAGTTGTCCATCTTGTCTTGAGCAGGGAGAAATGGAAAATATCACCCTTGACAGGAAGGGCATTATCTACGCATGTACTGTTGTCCATATCCCCTCTCCGGCAGGAATCAAGGCCCCTTATGCATATGGCTACGTTGATATCCCCGTTGACAACCTCCGTGTATTCGCCCTTTTTACAGGCGATGATCCGTTTTCCTTTTATATGGGGCAGAAAGTGGAATTGGTGCTTGAGCCGATAAAAAAAAATAAGGAAGGGCAGCAGATCATAGGGTATAAATTTAAACCTGCAATAAAGGGGTGTTCAAAATGAGAGGGGTATATTTAGGCGGTGTTGGTATGACTCTTTTTGGGAAACACCTTGAAAGAAGTCTCAGAGATCTGGGAAGTGAGGCCTGCTTAAAAGCCATCCAGGAAAGCGGGATAAGACCGGGAGATATTCAAGCAGGGTATTGTGCAAACGCACTTGGCGCCATGATCCAGGGAGAAACAGGCGTGGGTCAGAATGTTTTTTGGGAACTGGGTATTAACAAGATTCCCATTGTCAATATTGAGAATGCCTGCGCTTCCGGTTCCACCGCCCTTCGGGAGGGATGGATGGCCGTTGCAGGAGGTTTTTACGATATGGTACTGGTTGTAGGGGTGGAAAAGGCCGTCATGCCGAAAGGGACCATGCTGAATGTGGGCGCAGCAGAGCTGGAGACAAAGCTGGGAGATGTTTTCCCCGGCTATTTTGCGTTGACTGCAAAAAAACATATGGAACTTTATGGTACAACACGAGAGCAATTGGCTCAAGTATCCGTTAAAAATCATTTCAGCGGGATATTGAATCCATACGCACAATTCAGGAAAGCGTTCACTGTGGAGGATGTTCTGAATTCACCAATGATTGCTGATCCTCTTACATTATACTCATGTTGCCCCAACAGTGACGGTGCAGCAGCCGTCCTGTTGTGCTCAAAAGAAAAGGCAAAAAATCTGAATTTAGCCCCAATTAAGGTGGCAGCTTCCGTATTGACAAGCGGATGCTATGAAAACGGGGCGGATATTACCGGGTGGGAGATCGAAAAACTCGCTGCGTCTGAGGCGTATAACATGGCATCATTGGGTCCTCAAGACTTGAATGTGGTCGAGGTCCATGATGCGTTTACAATTTGTGAAATAATACATTATGAAGACCTCGGGCTTTGCAGGCCGGGAGAAGGTGGCCGTCTGGTCCAAGAAGGGGTGACCGCTTTAGGCGGACGGATTCCAGTGAACCCGAGCGGGGGCCTGCTTTCAAAAGGACATCCCGTAGCTGCTTCCGGGGTCGCACAAGTCGTTGAAATTGCCTGGCATCTTCGGGAACAGGCAGGAAAAAGGCAGGTGGAAAATGCGAGGATAGGCCTTGCACAAATCATGGGGGGGGCAAAGGAAGGCGATTCAAGAGCCTGCACAATCCATATTCTTGTAAAGGTATAAAATAATTTTCTATCACACTTAATTGAAGGAGTGTAATTGGATATACAATTTCCTAAAATTGATGGTTTTGTTCCGATTTCCATCCCGTTTCATGAAAAGTCTGCCAATCTTATAACGGCTAATCTTTATGCAGTGGGAAAAGGTCCCATTATCCTGATCGATGCAGGACCAAAATTCCCGGGAGCTTTGGATTATCTTGAAGCCCAATTGAAGGTTGCCGGATTTGGTTTTAATGACATTGAAAAGATCATTCTCACCCATGGACATGTTGATCATATCGGTCTTGTAAAAAACATAAGAAAAGCTGCGAAGAGGCCGATTGAGTGTTTTTTACATCCTGACGACAGGCTCAAAGTTTCATTCGAAAGTTTCCAGAATAATTTCTGGGGTAAAGAAGAAGAAGATTTTCTTACCAGAGCAGGCTCGCCTGAGAATGTGAGAAAAAAGATGAGAGATCGCTTCTCCTATTTTAAAAGCCTTGCTGATCCGCTAAAGGATTTTTCATTTTTAAAAAATGGAGATCATTTTTCAGATGGAGATTATGACCTCAAAGTCATTCATACCCCAGGACATAGCCCTGGGTCGTGTTGTTTTTATGAATCAAACAGAAAAATCCTGTTTACGGGTGATGTTATTATCGGGCACATCACCCCTAACCCATTTGTAGAACTTAAAAAAGATTTTCTCAACATACCGAACTACCAGGCCTTGACTATTTATTTAGACTCACTTGAAAAATTAAAAGCACTTGAGCCTGATTTTGTTTTCTCAGGGCATGGAAAACCCGTCAAAAACCTTTCAAATCTTATCTCTTCCTATTTGAAACATTACAAGCAGCGGTTGGATCTTATAGAAAGGGTTCTTAAAAAAAAACCAGGCTCGATTTATCCACTTCTCCAGGATATTTATCCCAATATGCCGGAAGGCGATCTTTTTATGGCTGTATCGGATTTATTTGCACATTTAGAAGTGCTGATCAGTAAAGGCCGGGTATGTCTTATGGACACTGGCCCTCCCGAACAGTATTGCGTCACTTGATCAGTAATGCATAAAAAATATTATCTTGATTGATTATATTCAAGGATGAATAATTTTAGGGATGATTATTGCATTATGGGATAACTAAAAATGAATAAAGCTAAACCTTACTCACCCTGCCCGCTTTTATCATGAATCCCTTCAGGAATTTAATTTGCCTTTCCAGGGTTATTACAGACCGGTTGTCAAGAAGGACTGATGTCTGTCTGGTCTGAATCCCCGGATGTTGTAAAATCACAGCAAGCAGCGATGATTAAAATCATTGATATGGAAATGAGAAAAATTAATAGCTCTTTGACGGTAGGTAAAACACCTCTTATCCTCGCAGTGTCACACGGAGAATCTGACCGGGATGCCAGAGCCGCATGCGTGGCCCCCATGTTCCCGTTCCTCTGCAAACGATAGCAGTCATACCATCCACCTTGTAACGTCCCTCCAGAAGGGGATATCGTTTCCGGACCAGATAGCCGAAAGGCCAGATCTGTCCGCCATGGGTGTGCCCGCTGAGCATCAGTCCTACTCCGGCGCTGGCTGCCTTTTTAGTCTGCCACGGTGTATGTGAAAGGAGAATGACAGCACCGGGAGGGCGACCCGCCAGCGCTTTCGAGATGGGATCACTGTTTTGACCGCTTCGACGTCTGATCGTGAGATCCTCCACGCCTGCCAGGACAAGACCCGGCCTCACTTGGGCCCATGCATT
>JAHJDU010000340.1 GCA_018812385.1 Pseudomonadota bacterium | reverse complement strand
TCTTTTCCAACAGGAAATGAATAATAACCGGGACTGATTTCAGTTCGTTGCCTTCCAAGTTTAGGATTGACAGCCAGTTGCTCAAGTTTGACCTCAATATCCAGTAAATATTTTTCTGCCTGCTTCTCACCCCAAATTTCAACTGTGTAATTCCAGATTTCCAGCAAATCGGATTTCGCTGCGGGAGTGAGGCGGTAATTAGGCATTCTTGGCCTCTGAAATAATATCACTTACTGACTGATCAACAAAGTTTGCCTGTTCAGCCTGCCCAGCGCCAATTGTCAAACGTTTTTTTAACACCTCAAGTTTCATGTACTGTACCAGTTTTTCATTGCTCTCCCAGAACCGCAAGGCATCACGGATTACCTCGCTGGCATTGTTGTAATAACCTGATGCTACTCTTTGCCTAATACCGGCTTCAAGTTCTGGTGTCAGTGAAATATGCATGTTACACCTCCTTGCATATAAAATTGTTGAAGGATTTGAAAAAGCCCTAAGTTTTTCCTTACCAAGGTAGCATAGCTGTTAAAGACAATGATAGCATCAATACAAATATTGTCAATCCTTGTATAATTATATCAAATCCAACAAGTGAAATGCTGACGGATAAGCCGCAGATGTTTGCGTTCATCGAAGGGGAATCAATTGAAACAAAAAATTCAGTTTTTTGTGTCGTACGCACATAGAAACAGGGAGACCAGCAAAGAATAATCCATATAAATGATACAATTTAAAATGATACAATTGAGATCATATTCTAACCATGATATGGTTGGTTTATAAAATGCATTAAGAACTTTTAGAGATTGAGCCTGCGAGAGAAAATTATGGGCAAAAAAGATATCATAGAAATTTTACGTAACTATAAAAATGAAGTTGCGAATCAATATAATATCCTGACCATTGGCGTTTTTGGTTCTGTTGCTCGTGGTGAATCAGGAGATGAGAGTGATGTCGACATAGTGATCCGTATTTCTGAACCCGATTTTTTCATGCTTGCGGGAATAAAGGAAGATTTAGAAAAAAGACTTAACAAATCTATTGATATTGTAACTTATACAGACTCGATGAACCCTTTCTTAAAAAACAGGATAGACCAAGAGGCGGAGTATGCCTGATAATGAACTGATATTGGAAATTCTTCACCAAATCGAAGATGCTGCCAAAAAGGTCGTTCTGCGATTTAAGGTGATCAATAATCCAAACGATTTTACTGATACTGCCTCCGGGATGGAAAAAATGGATGCCATCTGCATGATGCTTATCAGGTAAAATTATGTCAATTGGATGGGCAAAAGAAGAAGTAAAAAATATTGTTTCTGATTATTTTAAAATGTTATTGTCTGAACTTGAAGGGAAATCTTTTAATAAGACAGAACATCGCAAGATTCTTTCTCCACAGCTTGCCAACCGGTCAATGGGTTCGATTGAATTCAAGCATCAGAACATCAGCGCTGTTATGATTGATTTAGGACTTCCTTATATTACAGGATACAAACCCAGGGGCAATTATCAGGGGTTGCTGAAGGAGGCGACTGAAACCCTTCTGGAATCATTTCCGGAATTAATTCATGTTATAAAAATGGACGTTGAAAAAGGTGCGGAAATGCAAGATATTGATAATATCCTTGATGCTTTTGTTTTGCCGCCAGCGCCACAAAATAATTCAACAAGTGTTTGTGAAAACCAGGCAGGCTATGGTGAAACCGGCAGTAAATTTTCCAAGACAAATTACCTTGAACGTGAAGCAAGAAACACTTCCCTGGGTGCAGCATTGAAACCCCTTTTTTTGTTACAAAAAACGAGCTGGGTTTTTCAACAAAGAATTCCTCTTATTATAATCTGTACAGAGTTTTTTCATTCAGGAAGACACCCAAGCTGTTCATGCTACAGGGCAGGCTGGATAAGGTATGTACGCTGGATGCTGTACAGTTCAGGGCACGGGTTTGATTCGTATAGACTATGAAAAAATGCCAGGAAATCGACTGGCCGTCTCAAAGATTGAAGATTTGATATTTTGCAGGCATATGCTATAGATATAATCATGATTCCATTTAACCCAAAATTCACCATAACCAACCACATGACATCGGCCATCACCCAAATTGAACGGGCCAGGGGTTTTCTGGAAGCTGCTCGTCTTTCCGATGATTGGGTGAGGGAGATGGGAAATCAGGCCTTGATCAAAGAAGCTCATCACACAACACATATCGAGGGTACAAGGCTGACACTGGATCAAGCTCAGCGGTTATGGAAAGGCGAAGCCGTACCTGAGGCCGATCCGGATGATACCAGAGAATTATTGAATTACCGTTCTGCCTTTGAGTTTGTATCCGAATGTCTGGACAGTGGTGATCCGATCACCGAGGGAATGATTCGAGAAATTCATCGAAAACTGGTAGAAGGCGTTCGAGGGGGAAAAGCTGATCCTGGCTCTTACAGACGGATACAAAATTATGTGACAAACTCATGACAGAGCTTGCGACATCTGCAAAACAAATTCAGATGTTTGAACACATCATCGGGTATCCCAGAATTAGTCCAGCAACCTCTATTTCAGTCTTGATGGAATTCCAGGAATAATACTTATTTTAACAAAACCATACTGACGGACAAGCCGCAGATGTTTGCGTTCACGTACTCAGCGCCGCATTAATCTTGTTTTCTTTTCGAAACTCGTTTTAAACAATTTGATCTGATATCTATCACAAAGATATTCTTGAAAAATATTCTATGAAAAATATAATTTTAATTCTCATTTTTTTTCTGTTTTTTTTACCTGCAAATTGTTTTTCCGCGTCAGACAAAATCTATTCATGGATAGATAAAGAAGGCTTTCAGCATTTTTCAGATAATCCCACGTATAGTGTTGAACAAGAATCAAAGGAGATAAACCTCTTCTTGATCGATCGTCATGGGGAGAAACAAGATATCAAGCCCAAAAAAATGATCGGGGTTGAAGCTTCAAAAAAACAGTCTGTTAATATAGTGTTTCTTTTTTTTCTGGTTATTTTATTATTTGTTTTTCTAAAAGTGGTTGTTGCATT
>JAHJDU010000339.1 GCA_018812385.1 Pseudomonadota bacterium | reverse complement strand
TCTCTTGCAAAGGCGGTTAATCCGTCTGTTCCCCTGATTTATGCCAGCTGGGCAAGAATCCTTGATATGCGGGCCGCCACATGCTCCCATGGTGGACCGGAATTTGGAATGCTGCGCATCGGAACCAGTCAGATGGCCAAGTATTATGGGCTTCCCTGTGGAGGCGGAGGTATTCTTGCCGATACAAAATCAATTGATGTTCAGCTGGGTATGGAAAAAATGGGAACCGGACTTTTGCCTGCCCTTGCCGACACCAATATGATTGTTGGAATGGGACTTTTTGCAGATGAGAATGCCATCAGTCTTGAAACCTTGATTATTGATAATGAAATTGCCGGATGGATAAAATGGGTGAAAAAAGGCATTGAGGTTAACGACAGAACATTAGATTTGTCAATATTTAAGGAAGTAGGACCTGGTGGTGATTTCATTAGGGCCAAGCATACCCGGGAAAACTTTAAAAAAGAAATGTTTTTACCCAAAGTGATGGATCGAGGTTTTTTGGCCCTGGATAAAGATCCGGAAGCAAAAAGTATGCGCAAAAGGGCAAGAAATTATTTTTACAAAGTGATGGAAACGTATACGCCCCCGGAATTACCCGAAGATATTGATACTAAATTAGATGCCATAATTAACAAATAATGTATCAGGAGACTATAGAATGAATACAGACGAATATTTAAACAAAATAATTGAGGGTGTAATAGATCAGGACGAAGCCGTAGTTGCAAAAAGTGTTGAAGAGGCATTAAATGCTGGTGTCGATCCCATGGTTATCATTAATGAGGGTCTCACTGAGAGCCTAAAAAAAGTCGGGGATCTCTTTGCCGAGGAGATCCTCTTTTTACCTGAGCTGATCGGATGTGGCGAAATAGTAACCAACGTTATGAAGAACATCGAAGCCAAACTAAAGGGTGACGACTCTATCACAAAAAAAGGGCTCATGCTGATTGCAACGGTCAAAGGAGATGTCCACGATATCGGTAAAAATCTTGTGGTATTACTTATGGGCGCCTCGGGATATGACGTTGTTGATCTTGGCAAAGATGTGCCCGCATCAACCATTGTGGATAAAATAAATGAACTAAAACCTGACATCATCGCCTTATCTGCACTCTTATCTACCACAATGCCCGGCCAGAAAAATACAATTCAGGCCATTGAGGAAGCTGGTATCCGTAAAAAAGTGAAAATCATGGTGGGTGGAGCGCCCGTTACCCGGGCCTGGGCTGAAGAAATCGGCGCAGACGGTTATGCAGAAGATGCATCTACTGCTGTTAAGGAAGCTGATCGTATTATGGGTATAAGCAGATAATTGAATCAATGGAGAGGCCCTATATGTATATTGTAGGAGAACTTATCAATGCCAGTCGTAAGTCTATAGGGGAGGCCATAAGCACCAAAGATGTAATTGCCGTCCAAAAAATTGCAAAAGCCCAGGAAGAGGCCGGTGCCGATTATATCGATGTTAATGCAGGTATTTTTGTGGGCAAGGAACCTGAATATTTAAAATGGTTGGTTCAAACCGTACAGGAAGCTGTTGATCTGCCCTGCACCTTGGACAGCCCGGATCCAAAAGCCATTGAAGCTGTGTTGGATGTGCACAAGGGAACCCCCATGATCAATTCAATTTCTTTAGAAAAAGAACGATATGACAGTCTCATGCCGATCCTTATCGGTTCTGATTTCAAAGTTGTGGCCTTGTGCATGAGTGATGAGGGCATGCCTGAAACCATGGAAGAGCGAATGAGAATAGCTGATTTTCTTGTGAATGCATTAGTGAAAAACGGTGTAAAAATACAAAATATTTTTGTGGATCCCCTGGTGCAGCCGTTATCTGTTAATAATAGCTTTGGCATGGAATTTATCAATACTGTGGAAAAAATTCATACAACTTTCAAAGATATTCATACGATATGCGGTCTTTCCAATATTTCTTACGGTCTTCCGAACAGACAATTTTTAAATCAGACTTTCATGTCCATGGCAATTTCAAAAGGTCTGGATGGTGCTATTATGAACCCATTGGATAAAAGAATGATGGCAAGTATTATTGCGGCAGAAACGCTGGCCGGACGTGACAGGTATTGCAAGAATTTTTTAAAAGCCCATAGAAAAGGCATTTTTGATATATAGTTCAGGGGTGCCATAACAAAAAAGGAAGTACAAGGTGAGTCTTTCCCTAGGAGTCGATACAGGTGGTACGTATACGGATGCAGTCCTTGTAGATCGTGCCACCAAAGAAATTGTGTCCACGGCCAAATCCTTAACAACAAGAAAGAATTTGTTTCTGGGAATTTTTTCTGCAATTGACTTGTGCCTTAAAGGAATTTCAAAAAGATTTTCTCCCGAAGATATCAGCATGGTCTGCCTTTCAACCACCCTGGCTACCAATGCAATCACCGAGGGATATGGCGGCTCTATTTGTAAACTTCTCATCGGATATAACGAACAATTACTTCGTAATCAAGGATTTTTGGAAGAAATGGCCTCCGATGATATTGTATGGCTGGCCGGTGGCCATGATGTCCAGGGTAACGAAGTTGAGTCTTTGGATGAAGAAATGGCCCAAAAAGAGATTCTGCTGAGGCGCAATAAAGTAGAAGCTTTTGCGATATCAGGATATTTTGGAATAAGAAACCCGGACCATGAATTGCGTGTAAAAGCATTGGTGGAAAAATTAACTAATTTGCCTGTGACCTGTGCCCATGAATTGACCAGCCGCCTGAATTCTGTAAGCAGGGCTATCTCAGCAGGTCATAATGCCAGGCTCATCCCCCTTTTAAAGGGTCTTATTTCAGATATTGATCAAGCTCTTGAGCAATTGAACATTTCTGCACCCTTAATGATTGTGAAGGGAGATGGGGCAATTGTACCAGCCCAATGGGCGAGTGAAAGACCCATTGAAACCATCCTTTCAGGCCCGGCTGCAAGCGGGCTCGGAGCCTATCATCTGACAGGATGTAAGAATGTATGGGTGGCGGATATGGGAGGGACAACCACAGACATAGCACTGTTTATAAATGGACGTCCTGCCATTAATGCTGAAGGGGCCTATATCAGCCACAGAAGGACCATGGTGGAGGCAGTAGATATTCATACTGTGGGAATAGGTGGAGACAGCCTGGTGGAAATCGATGCCCAGGGCGACATCCTTTTAGGCCCTTGTCGCGCCATTCCTCTCTGTCTTTTGGCAAACGATTATCCAGGAGTGTTACCAACTCTCAGGAGCCAGGTTTTTGAAAAAAACAGGGGGAAAAATGCAGGACAATTTGTCATAACCGGGCGTTCTCAGGTCAATCACCTCAGCCAGGAAAATCGCGACCTACTATGTCGTATGGAAAAAGAACCATTGCCATTGTTGACTGTTACCAGGGATCGGAAAAAATTTGTTACTAGGAGGCGTATTGAACAACTTGAGAAGAAAGGCCTACTGCATCGTTCAGCATTTACACCCACAGATGCATTGCATGTTCTGGGGCAAATGAATCTGTGGAGTAAAGATGCATCATATCTGGGAGCAGAACTTCTTGCAAACCAGGTTGGTATGGATGTAATAGCGTTTTGTAACGCCTTGGTAAAAAAATTGTCAGACAGCCTGGTAAAAGAACTTTTGAGCAAAGTTATGGAGGATAAAACAGGATTGCCGCAATGGGGAAAAGAGCCCACGGCATCTGTTATGCTT
>JAHJDU010000338.1 GCA_018812385.1 Pseudomonadota bacterium | reverse complement strand
CACTTAATTTTCGACATTGACAGCCAGGTATGGAAATCCTGGGTATCGGCATTCCCGGTAGGCCGTGGGCTTCTCTTATTGGGCATTGCCCCTCTCCTCCCGATGTTTTTAGCCTGTCGAACCCTATGTTCGGAAATGACCGCCGAAGAAGCCCATTGGCGTAAAAAGTGAGCCGTTATTTCTCTGCGCAACACTTGCACAAACCAGTTTTGAAAAAGGATTTCTCTTGATATGGAACGAAAAGTTGTTGTTGGAGGATGGGGCCAGATCACTCAGCCAAAAACATTGGACCGAACAGCAAAAAATCCCATGGGATTGATGACCCAGGCATCCAGGAGAGCTGCTGAAATGCTGGCTTCTAAGACAGCTCTGACTCATCTGGATGGGATCATGATAGTCAGGACCTTAAGCCACCACTACACATCGCCTACCAAACAGCTTGCCCAAAAGTTAGGCGCCAGGCCAAAGTTCACCCATGTTTCCGGAATTGGCGGCAACTCTCCCCAGACACTGATCAACATCGCAGCCGGCATGATTGCCCGCAATGAACTGGATTCAGTTCTCATTGTGGGAGCCGAAGCCTATATCCAAAGAAAAAAAAATCCGACAAAGGTTGAAAGCGCCCTGTTCAGGGGCATACCCAAAGAGTATACCGGAGATGATCTTATCGGTTCCACAACTTTGGAGAATCAACATGGTATTGAACATCCCATGCATGGATTCCCGCTTTTTGAGACTGCACTATGGGCTGCATCCGGTCTGGATCTGCAAGCTTACCTCATGCAGGTTGGTAAGATGTGGGCTAAATTCAGTAAAATAGCAGCAGATCACCCCTATGCCTGGACAAAATCCATGCGAACCCCTGAAGAGATCATCACACCCGGCCCGACAAACAGGCCTGTTGCATTTCCTTATACCAAGTACATGAATTCATTTGTTACAGTTGATCAGGGGGCTGCTGTCATATTAATGTCAGAAGAGACAGCAAAAAAATATTCACAAAAAAACCGACAGACTGTCTATTTCCTTGGCGGAGGGTATGCTCAGGACAGACAGCGCTTTATGATTGAAAAATCTGATTTCATATCCAGCCCACCTCTCAAGGCTGCCGTTGAAAAAGCATTGGCAAGATCCTGCATGCCCTTGGAAAGCCTGGATTGTTTTGATCTTTATTCATGCTTTCCCTGTGCGGTTTCCATTGCAAAAAAAATGATCGGAATAAAAGATGATGATCCAAGACCTTTGACCCTGACTGGAGGACTTGGCTTTTTTGGGGGTCCGGGGAATAATTACAGCCTCCATGGGGTGGCAACCCTTGCTGAAAAAATTTCCATGGGGGAAAAATCAAACGGTCTTGTCACAGCCCTTGGCTGGTTTATGCATAAGCATGCAGCCGGAGTCTACGGGTCAAAGCCTTTAACTGGTGAATTCAAAGACCATGATCTAATAGATCAAAAAAATTGTTTTGCAGGAAACGAACCCGTGAAAATCAAAGATCAGGTCACAGGGATAGGAACCATTGAGACCTATACTGTGATCTATTCGACAGATCAGAATCCCTCTTATGCAGTGGTCTATGGAAAAACCCGGGACAATTGCAGATTTATTGCCAGAACACAAAACCATCCGGAAATCTTCAAGCAGTTTACATCAGAAAATATGGTTGGACAAAAAGTTAATATTAATTTTTCTCCTTCCAAAAACATGAATATCGCCGATTTTGCATAACAAATTTTAAGTTAAAGCCCTAAAAACTCTTTAACCCATTGGTTTTTGAGTGGATTTAATCCGGGTCAGATCTTTTACCCTTTCTGTTACCCTTTCTTGACTCTTTTTGCTAAACACCTTATTATAAAAGAAAAAGGTATCATCTTGCAATGACAACCCTAAGTTTGCAATCCATCTTCATGCAAACTTAAAAAATCGACAAAGAGCTCTTATTATGAAACAATGTAAATCATGCGGACAAATTCTCTCTGAAAAAATCACGACGTGCCCGGACTGCGGCAGCCACATCGTAGACGGCATAAAATACATTGATGATTACCGAATCTTGAAAATTATCCATGAAGGACGGTCCTCTCTTGTATGCAAAGCCATAAAAGACCATAGTAAAACGCCTGTCTCCATCAGATTATTCACAAAAAAATCAGGTGTTGATGACCGTGTTGCCAAACGGCTTAAAAAAGAACTCAAAGAACTCAACAAACTGCCATCCGAGCACTTTGTCCAGCATTATGCTGTTAAAAAAAGTAATGAGGGGCTCTGGTACAGGACCAGCGAATGGGTGGATGCAGCTGATTGGGGCTCTATCTTTGTATCCGGCCTATTGAATGACCAGCGCAGAATAGTCACTCTTTTCCACAATATCGCATCTGTCCTTGATCTATTGCATAAAAAAGATCATTTTATGCCTTACCTGATTCTTGATGATATCCTGATCCCCAAAGAAAAGGTGAAAAATCTCCATGTAAAAATCAATTACAAGCTTTCCAGGTTCCTTAATGCAAGGGCAACCCACCACGGTCCCATGATGAAAAAACTTATCGAATGCCATCCCGACATTATCAACCAGAGAGCCATTGATTTTAAAAGCGGTATCTGGTCCCTTGGAAAACTATTTATTGAGCTGTTAACCGCAGATCACAACCTGAAAAATTTTTCATCAAAGGTTGATGAATTAAAGGGGCTTAACTCTGAACTTGCCGTTCTGATCAAAATAATGTTGTCAGATGATCCGGATCTGCGGCCTCAAACCATGGGTAGAGTAGTGTCGGCATTATCCCATATTTTAGACCGACTGCCCTATTCAGACCAGCATCCATCACCATATAAAAAAAAACCCAGGCTGCTCAAGGAATTGCGGTGGTTTAAAAAGATAGTG
>JAHJDU010000337.1 GCA_018812385.1 Pseudomonadota bacterium | reverse complement strand
AGCCATCAACGCGAACGGCCAGCAACTCCGTCTTGCCGAATCCGGATATCATGTAAGCTGTCCCATGGCCATACACAGGACGGGATGCACCGGAATAGGCCGGGGTGTGGACTTTCCAAATCTCGCGGCCGTCTGCCGGATCGTAACCGTAAACCGCTTTGGCTCCCACGGTGATCATCTGCTTTACAGACTCATGAATATTTTTATTTAAAGCAAATCCCGTTGAAAAATGACCGCCTTCTTCAATAATGGTACGGATATTTTCCACATAGGCCTTATAATATGTATTTTCAATGGTATTGCCGGCAATGGAAATGGCCTCTGAAAGGGGGACACCGTTCTCCAGCATTGTCCCCAGGGTTCGCAGAAAAAACCCCGTATAAATATTATTGGACAATTTTGAAAACAGTTTAACATGAATGGCAAGCCAGTCCCTGTGACGGGCAAAGGCTTTTGACGGCAGGTAAACCCTGATCCCTGCCCCAAGCCCGATACCCCCCAGGATACATACCCACCAATAGGACCGAATAAAAACACTTAATCCCATCATCATCCTTGTTGTGGGCGGCAAAATATGATACTTGCCTTCAAAAAACACCATGAATTTGGGCAGAATGCCAATGAGGACAAAAAGGGTTACAACAAAGGCCAGGCCGCAGAGAACCATGGGATAGGCCATTGCGCCTCGAAGACGGGATCGGATGGCCTGTTGTTTTTCCAGCATTTCAATTATGCTGTCAATTACCTTTGGCAGAAACCCGCCCGTCTCTCCTGACCGGATCATGTTGACATAAACACTTTTAAACACCTTGGGATGACGGCTCATGGCAGCAGACAGCTGATGGCCTTCCTCAATATCCTTTACCATTGCTTCCAGAATCTTTTTAAAATATTCATTGGTTGTCTGGGCTTTAATGGTTTCAATGGCACGGCTCAGTGAAATGCCCACTTCTACCATCAGGGACAGCTGGGTCAGGAAAAAAAACAGTTCCTTTTGTTTTACTGAACCACGGCTAAAGCTGAAAGATTTTTTCTTCCCCTTTTGAATACCGGGTCTGGCTTTTGGTTGAATGGTGATGGGCATCTATTACTCTTCTCCAACAGTCAGCATCTGCACTTCTTCAATTGTGGTCTCTCCTGCAAGAACTTTTTTATACCCGTCCTGCTGCATGGTTATAAAACCTTTTTTATCAAGATATTCCTTGAGCCTGTCAATGGTTGGATTGCTTAAGATAAGCTTTTGAAGCCCTGGTTCATTAACCAGCATTTCGTGGATACCAATACGACCCTTGAATCCTGAGTCAAAACATGAAGTGCATCCCCTTCCCCGGATAAGTTTAAGATTTTTATTTTCATCAAAGCCCAGCTCCTGGATCACTTCTTTGGGCGGAAAAAAATCAGTCTTGCAGCTCGGGCAGATGGATCTTGCCAGTCTCTGGCCGATTGAAGCCAGCAGGGAAGATGAAATCAAATAGGGTTCTATCCCCATTTCAAGGAGCCGGGTAATGGTACTCGGGCTGTCATTGGTATGCAGGGTGGAAAGAACAAGGCGACCAGTCAATGATGCCTCAATGGCAATTTTAGCAGTCTCTCTGTCCCGGATCTCTCCCACAAGAACAATATCCGGGTCCTGGCGCAGGACATGCCTGAGAATTCTGGCAAAGGTGAGGCCTATGCCTGATTTCACGGGAACCTGGGTAATGCCGCTGATCTGATATTCAACGGGGTCTTCAATGGTAACGATATTTTTTTCAATGGTATTGAGAAGATTTACTGCAGCATACAGGGTAGTGGTTTTGCCGCTTCCAGTGGGACCGCAGACAATGATCAGGCCATAGGGTCTTCTAAGCAGTTCCTTGAAAAGGGCCAGCAAAGACGGGTCAAACCCGAGCCGGTTGATATCCAGTATGGATTTACTGCGGTCCAGTATCCTCAAGACCACTTTTTCGCCGTAATAGCCGGGCAGAGAAGAAAACCGCAAATCTATAAGCCTGCCGTCCACCGTGACCTGGATTCTGCCGTCCTGGGGCATGCGCCGCTCTGAAATATCCAGGTTTGCCATGACCTTAAGCCGTGACACTACAGCTGAATGGCGCTCCATCCCATGGGTCATCAGTTCATAGAGGATGCCGTCAACCCTTGCCCTGACCATGAAATTGTCCTGCTGGGGCTCTATGTGAATATCGCTGGCAGCTTTACGAATTGCCTTGAGAAGGATCAGGTTGGTCAGATTGACAACTGGGCTTCCCTCAGCCATTTTTGCAATTTCACTGACCGTGGCCTCAGTGCTCTCTTCAACAAAGGCAAGCTCGCCTTCGTCAACACTGGAGATGACATCATCAATGCTGATCTGTCCCTGATAGCATTCTTCAATTGCCTTATTGATATCAGCGCGGGAGCAGGAAACCTGCTGGATAAGGAACTTTGTTATCTCGGCAATTTTATCCTGTTTGAAAAAATCATGGGGATCACTGGTGGCCACCGTCAGGACATTGTTCACCCGGAACATGGGGATCACGTTCATCTGGATGGCTTTTTCCTTTGGAAGGATATCAACGATTGCCGGATCAACCATCCCTTTTCTCAGGGATATATGGGGGATGCCCAGCTGTTCGCTCAGGGCGTGGTTCAATTCCTCATCTGAGATGATCTTCTGCTTGGTAAGAAGATACCCCAGACTCTGGGCTGTCTGGGACTGAATTTCAAGAAGTTCAAAAAGTTTCCCAGGGGTTAATTTTTTCTGGCGGACCAGAATTTCCCCGAGCTTGATTCTTTTTGGCATATTTTTCGGGCTCATGTCCGAGCTTTCTTTGTTGTGACGATTTTGAACTCATTGATCAATTTCACGCACACCAATATGTCCGTGCAGACATCATTCATATCTGAAATAATCAAGTCCCGCCCTTTTTTTTTCAACTGCTTCTGCATTTCCACCAAAAGTTCAAGGGCACAGCTGTCAAGTAAGGGCACGGATTTCATATCAATGACAATATCCACAACACCCTTGGTTAAAAGATTTTTAAAAAACCGCTCCAGCTGTTCACAATTTTTATGGGTCAGGGAGGTAACAGGGCCAAGAACGGTTTTGCCGTTAATATTTTTAATTGTAATATCTTTTATGGAAACGCTGGGACTCATATTATTTAAGGTGCCCTTCCGCAAGCCAGGTTCTTGCTGTCTTGTAAACCTTATTAAAAACCTCAACCATATCCGGGTCCAGCTGAGTTCCTGCGACTTCATTTATGATTTTACGTCCCTTTTCAAAGGAAGCGCCTTTTCTATAGGCCCGGTCCGATGTAATGGCGTCAAAAGTGTCTGCAACGGAAATGATCCTTGAAAACAAAGGGATCTCTTTGCCTTTTATGCGGGAAGGATAACCCGTGCCGTCATAGGCTTCATGGTGATGGAGAACTCCTGGAATAGAGTCTGAAAGATAATCCAGGGGCGAAATTATTTCTGCGCCTTTTAAAGGGTGCCCTTTGATGATGGAATATTCTTTGTCGCTCAGCCGGGCAGGCTTGTTGAGTATGGCTTCTGGAATGCCTATTTTCCCCACATCATGGAGCAGGGCAGACCAGTTTAAAACTTTCCTGTCTTCCTCACTGATTCCAGCCTCCCGGGCCATGAGCATACTGACATGGTGCACCCGTTCAGAATGGCCTCCCGTGTAAACGTCCTTTGCTTCAATGGTTACGATGAGGGATTTTACGATATTGATGCCAAAATCTTCAAGATTATGGTACAGGTCTGTATTGGCAATAACCACCCCGATCTGCTCTGCAATGGAAACTAAAAGGCGAAGTTCGCTGCGTTTGATGATATCGTCCATGTTAAAGGAGAAAATTCCAAGCCACCCGTAAAAGCCTTCATTGTGCATTATTTTTACAGCAAGAAATCGGAAAGGATCTTTATGGATCTTTGAAAACAATCTTTCATCAGCTGAATTATTTACAATAAAATAACCCTCCTCAAGGGCTTTCCCGCTCTTTTCAACGGCCTTAATCAAGGATGCTACAAATTCCTTCTCATCTTTTATCTT
>JAHJDU010000336.1 GCA_018812385.1 Pseudomonadota bacterium | reverse complement strand
GCTCTTTTTACAAGCAATGATGTGCAATTTTTAATATTATCCTCTTTATATTAAAAAGTTGGAATAGTTTATTTTAAAAAATAGTTGACAATTGATATATTCACACATTATGGCTTATTAAAAAATAATATTTATCATATTTTAATAAGCCATATCAAGATCCAGATCCGGCAACACAATTATAGGAGATGTAAATGGAGCAGATTCTTGTCATTCAAAACAGTCTATTAGCACCAGCAGGGTCTATTGGGGATGTTCTGAAAAACCGGGGCGTAAGCTTAACCACCATTCGGGTGCTGGCAGGCGAGCAAAAAGATATCGATACTACGATTGAATATGATGGCCTTCTCGTGCTTGGTGGTCCTTCCAATGCCTATAATGATGAGGCATATCCTCAGAATCTGGTTATTGTGGATATTATTCGTCGATTCCATAAACTTCAAAAACCTATATTGGGATTATGTCTCGGAGCTCAGTTCCTTGCCCGGGCTTTGGGCCAATCCTATTGTTCCAATAATGGCTGGGAAATTGGTTTTACACCTATCACAGTCACAGCCGAAGGGGAAAAAGATCCGATTCTTGCAGGTCTTGACAGTACTTATATGCTTTATGAAATGCACGAAGACAGCTTTTTTCTACCCCCGGACAGCGAGTTGCTCATGACGGGGAAACATTGTGTCAACCAAGCGTTCAGATCTGGTAAATACAGCTATGGGTTCCAGTTTCATGCAGAGACAAATGCTTCAATTATTCGTGGATGGGCTAAGGGAATCCGCAGGAGTTATCCAGAAAAAGGGCCTCAAATGGTTGATCTAATGTTTAAAGATATGGATGAGTTTTTTCCTGCTCAGAAAAAATTTGCTTATGAAATCGGGCGCCGCTGGTTGAACCTGGTCAAAGAAGTAAAAGAGGGGAATAAAAAGGCAACAGATTCGATAGCAATATAAATTAGGAGAGTAAATGTTTTAATCGATCTTTATTAATAAACACCTTTCAGTTTTATAATGTGCTCTTCTAACAAATTTATAGCTTTCTCTCGTTCTTTTTTAATCAACGCATCCAATATTTTTTCATGATCTTGGGCAGCAGTTTTGGAAAATTTAAAATCAGGAGGAGTGCGAGAGCGTAAATTTCTATGTATGGCATTTATCGCTCCCTCAACTATCACAAATACTGAGTTTTTTGAAGCGTTCGCAAGCAATGAATGGAATTCGAAATGTAAATCAATAGCGACTTTTTTTTTGGCGATTAAATCATTTGCCTTGTCGATATTGTCACTAAGGGCCTTGATGTCCTGATCATCTGCATTATCAATGGCACTATTTAAAATAGCTTTTTCAATTGCCACTCGAGCTAGAATAAACTCATCAACAGAAATTTTTTCCATCTGGAATGCATCTCGTATAAGATCTGTGATTTTGTTTAAAATGCTATCCTTAATAATTGTTCCGCCGCCAAATCCCTTTTTCACAATAATGAAACCGGATAACTCAAGAATGCGGAGGGCTTCTCTGACAGTTTGCCGGCCTACATTAAATTGTTTAGCAAGCACTGTTTCGGTGGGAAGTTTGTCTCCGGATTGCAGGGTCCCATCAAAAATAAGTGCTTTAATTGTTGAAGAAACCTCTTCAAACGTTCTTTGGGTTTTAACTGGTTTGAATATAGTGTTATCGACACTCATTTAGAATTCCCATTAAAGTTTTAATTATTAGCCAATAAATATCACAGTTTTCTTCGATGTCAATAAAACATTTTTTCAAACCATAGTTGTCCTTTATCAAATCATCAGGGATTGAAAAAATGGATACGGGTTCTTTCGTTTAAAATTCCCTGATCCCCAATACAGCATCCGCAGATTCCGAAATCAAAAGATATGGATAGATCTATCATAATCTCAAAAAAAATATTTTTAAAAAATTCCCTTGACAAATCAATAATGATTCAATACTAAAGTAGTAATGTCTGACTTCAGTCAGTATGATCCAATGCAGAGTATACAGTGCAACCGAAAGAGCGGCGCTATATTCAAAGTGAGGAGATGTACTACTTGATAGCTCACAGTTTATATAAATTGATTGTTCGATAAAATAAAGGAGAGGATTATGGTTGATTTAACTGCAGAGATTGGTGGTGTAAAGTTCAAGAACCCAATTGTGGTTGCTTCAGCAACACCTACCATGGACGCTGTCAGGATGAAACATGGTATAGATGGGGGCGCTGGTGCTGTTATTGCTAAATCACTCTTTGGAGAGGCAGGAAGGCTTGGGCGGAAATTTCCGCGCCCAAGATTCAAACTCATTGATTACCGTGAATATCCGGATTATCCGAAAAAATTACCCCATGCATTTACCCTGCGTTCTTTAGAAGAGTGTTCAGCCTTTGATTATCCGACTTATATGGACGACATCAACCGCACCAAGGACTTAATTAAAGATGATGGGGTTGTTATTGCCAGCCTTTCAGGCTCATCTCTGGATGAATGGAGTGAAATGTGTGAATTGGTGAATAAGACCAATGCAGACTTTGTAGAACTCAATAACTCATGCCCCTTTGCTGCTGATATGGGCGTAAAAATGGGAGCCGGTGCTGTTGATGGGACATATGAAGCCGTGAAAACATGTGCTAAAATATTAAAAAAACCCTTTTCAGTAAAAATTACCCCACAAGCCAATGATCCGGTAGGAATTGCCAAGCAGGTGGAATCAGCAGGCGCTTATGCAGTCAATATGTCGGCCAGGTTTTCGGGTATTGTTATAGATATTGAGACGGCAAGGCCAGTGCCATTCGGAGCCATGGGCGGCTATGGCGGTCCCTATTTGATCGGTTATGGATTAAAACTGGTGAGCCAGGCAGCAAAAGAGCTGACAATTCCCATTATTGCGGGTCTTGGTGTTTGGGATTGGCGCGATATCGTGGCCTATACCATGTGTGGAGCAACACTGGTTCAATCTGCAGCAGGGATTATGCTTCAGGGTTATAAAATCACGGGCAAATGGGCTGAATCTTTGGCTGCGTGGATGGAAGGAAAAGGGTACAAAAGCCTGGATGATATGCGTGGCATAGCCCTACCAAATATTGTGAAGACATCCGATGTACCGCGCAAACCCGAGAATATAAAAGCCACCATTGATACAACAAAATGCAACAGGTGCGGCATTTGTCTGCGAAGCTGTTTCTATGATGCCATTAGTTTGACCAAAGTCGGAGCAGTTATTAATCCCGGGCTGTGCGATGTTTGCGGGATGTGTACTGAAGTTTGTCCGGAGTATGCAGCGCAATTGCAGTATATATAGCCTCAATTGAGGTGGTATTTGGTAACCGAAATTCAGGTGCCGGCTTAATTTTTTTCAAACCTATAAGGAGAAATGGGACAATTGAAACAAGAGACCCTCCAAACAGATGTATTGGTAGTCGGCGGGGGTGGTGCTGCAAGCAGGGCAGCCTATGAGGCCAAGCGCTTTGATCCCGGTCTTGATGTGACAGTGGCAGTAGAAGGATCATGGGGGAAGTGCGGAAGTACTGTCTGGGTAGCCTCTGAGACCCTTGGGATTAACGCACCCTTAAATGCTGCAGAAGATGGAGACTCCCCTGAGATTTTTTTAGATGATATTTTAGAGACAGGACTTGGCCTTGCCAATCGCTCATTAGTCGAAAAGATAGCCTTTGAGTCTTCTGACAGAATATTAGAGCTTGTTGAACTTGGCGTTGAGTTTGATTATGCCGATAAAAAGATTCGTCAGCGAAAACTTTCCGGATGTACAAAGGCCCGGTCATTATCACAGGGCGGGCAGACAGGGGTAGCCATTGTTTCAGCATTGAAAAAAGCGTCCCTTGAAAAAGGGGTAAAGGTTCTGGAAGGAATAAGGATCATTGATCTTATACTTAAAGACGGCGAAGTGTGGGGTGCAAGGGGATTAAAGCAGGGCGAACAGATTGATATTCTGGCAAAGGCTGTAATCCTTGCCAATGGAGGGGCAGGCGCAATATTTCCACACAATATCAATCATTCATCCCTTCGGGGTGATGGCTATGCCATGGCCTATCGAGCAGGAGCGCTTCTTGCAAATATGGAATTTATTCAAATAGGGCCTGGCGTTGTTTTCCCAAAAATGCATTTTATCATCCATTCCCATATGTGGAGATTTTCTCCCAGTTTGAAAAACAGTTTAGGAAAACAGTTTCTGGATGATTATCTCCCCACTGGTACGTCACGGGATGAAGTTCTTTCTTTGAAAGCCATGTCTTTTCCTTTTTCAGTCAGGACCAATGCCCGGTATGTTGATATATCCATATCTAAAGAAATCATGGCAGGACGCGGAACAGAGCATGGTGGGATATTTTTTGATGTAACACATGTTCCTGAAGAAGAACTTAGGGACAAAGCCCCTGTTACATATGAGACATTTATTAAACAAGGGATAAATCTTTGCACTGACAGGGTTGAAATTGCCCCCCTTGTTCAGAGTTTTAATGGTGGAATAAAGATAGATGAGGACGCTGCAACAACGGTTCCCGGACTTTTTGCTGTAGGGGAGGTATCCGGAGGGGTTCATGGCGCTGACAGACCGGGCGGCAATAACCTGGCTGATTGCCAGGTGTTTGGATATCGAGGAGGACGAGCAGCCGCAGTGTTAGCAGCTGACCGTACCTGGAAAACAAGAGATGTCATCCGAGACGACAAACTTATTGTCATGGAGAATAGCAAAAAGATTGAGCCTGTTCGAAATGCAATGGACAGGGCTCTAATGGTTGTCAGGCAAAAACAAGACCTTGGAGAATTGCTGGACAAGATTTTGTCCCTTCGTTATAATACACCGACTTTAGACCTTGTTACAGATAATGTATTGCTAACCGCAGAAATGGTTGCAAGATCAGCGCTTTTGCGGCAGGAAAGCCGCGGTGTTCAT
>JAHJDU010000335.1 GCA_018812385.1 Pseudomonadota bacterium | reverse complement strand
TTCATGAAGCAAATCTTCCCGCTGCTCTTTGGCGGGGTGATTGTGGCAGGATTCCTGCTCGGCAGGCCCGGGCACGCGGCCCTGATACCGGAACATTATATTCAATCCCTTTTGGGCGGCAACTCCCTATGGGCCAATTTATTTGCCTCGGTGTCCGGCGCCTTCATGTATTTTGCCACCTTAACCGAGGTACCGATTCTGCAGGGACTGATTGGTGCCGGGATGGGCAAGGGTCCGGCCCTGGCCCTGCTACTTGCCGGCCCGGCCCTGTCTTTGCCCAATATGCTGGTCATCGGAGGAGTCATGGGGGTTAAGAAAACCGCTGTCTTCTGTTTGATCATCGTTGTGCTGTCAACCTTTGCCGGTATGATTTACGGCGTTATTGCCGGATAATATAAAGATGAACCATTAAATTTTAAGGAGTGTGTCATGGATATAAAAATACTGGGCCCAGGATGCCCCAAATGCGAGCAGACAGCAAAGATTGTAACGGAGGCAGTTGCCGAGACAGGCGTAAATGCTCAGATCAAGAAAGTTACGGATGTTATGGAAATAGCCGGTTATGGGGTTTTCGGAACGCCTGCCGTGGTGATTGACAGCGAAGTAAAATGTGTCGGGAAAATTCCCAAAAAAGAGGACGTCAAATCCTGGCTGACAAAATAAGCCGGCCATTTTGACCCAACTGTTAATCATGATTCATAAAGGAGACATAAAATGACGAAAAACTGTTGTGCATCAGAAGGAAATATTATGATTCTTGCCTGTTCCGGGGTTTCCAACGTGGGACAGCTTTCCAACCAGGCCGCTATTGAGCTGACCCGGGAAGGTTTTGGTAAAATGTTCTGCCTTGCCGGAATCGGCGGTCAGTTGAGCGGATTTGTCCAGTCTGCAAAGAACGTGGAAAACATGGTCGCCATTGATGGATGCAAGGTGGGATGCGTTAAAGCCATTCTGGAGCAGGCCGAAGTTCCCCTGAAAAATCACGTGGTCATCACCGATCTTGGCATTGAAAAAAATAATGAATTCACCCTGAAAGCGGAAGATATTGTTAAAGTAAAGTCCGCTGCTATGGATATTTGTTCAAAACATTCGGGTAATAATCTGGCTCCGTCAGAAAAACCATTTAACTGCTGCGGATAATAAAAAGGAACTTTGATCCTCATGATAAAACGCATTCATTTGGGACCGGCAACTATCTTTTTTCTATCCGGTCTGATTGTATTTATTTTTCTCAATACGGCAGGTGCTGCTGCATCAACTGTATCTGATACGTATCCACTGATTTTTGACCGGTTTTTAAAATCTGCCGAGCTGGTAGACATGACGGGAGATAGCATCCTGAAAACCGGCACCGGGATTGCAATTGCAGGCAAGCCGCTTGAAAAATCCCTTGACCGTTACGACCCAAAATTAAGGAAGCAATTAAAAGAAAACCTGATTTTCCTGCTGGAGCAGGAAATCATCACAAAAATTCTTGCCCATGAGGTCCAAAAGAATGGCTTTTCAAAAGAGGACACGAAGCTTGAGGATCAGATCAGCGCTTATCTTTCTTCGGCAGTAAAAGAAGCCGAAGTTTTGGACAGCGAAGCAAAAGCCTTTTATGACGGGAACAAAGAAATGGTCGGGGGGGTGCCCTTTGAGCAGGTAAAAGACAATATCAAAAGCTTTCTTCTCAAGAAAAAAAGACAGGATGCGGTCGAGACCCACATCGCCGGTCTGGCAGAACACCACAAAATACAAATTAACCGGGAGTGGATGGATACCCAGTACGCCATCATGAAAAAAAATCCCGTTGACAATGCCCGGTCTTCAGGAAAAGTCACCATGGTAGAATTCGGGGCCACCGGGTGCATCCCCTGTGACATGATGCAGCCGATCCTTGACAGCTTGAAAAAAAAATTTCCCGATGTCTTGAATATTGAATTCGTGCATGTCCGTGAAGAACAGATCCTGGCAGGACGTTTTGGCATTCAGTCCATCCCGGTTCAGGTGTTTTTTGATAAAACCGGCAGGGAAGTGTTCCGGCATATTGGATTCTTTGCAGAAAAAGAAGTACTCAAACAACTTGATAAAATGGGGGTCACCCAATGAAAAAACTCTGGTACGCTGTAGTCGGTGTGATCGCCCTTGCGGCAGCATTAGGAATTTATCAGACCCGGTTTTCCAATGGATCAAAAACAGACCTTTCCGAATCAAGACCGGCCGGCCAGCATCAACTTGATTTTAACCAGCTGCCAGTTAAAGGGATGGTTACGCTGATCGACCTTGGGGCTACCGAATGCATTCCCTGTAAAATGATGGCACCGATTCTTGCCAAGCTTGGAAAAGCGTATGAAGGAAAAGCCGATATTGTTTTCATAGATGTATGGGAGAATCGGGATCAGGCACCGCGATTCAAGATCCGGGCGATCCCAACCCAAATTTTCTTTAATAAACAGGGTGAGGAGGTCTACCGTCATGTGGGATTCCTAGATGAGAAATCCATTGTTGAACAATTGACCAAAATGGGAGTTGACAAACCGAAACTTAAAAACAAGGGGTAACGATTATGCTGGACTCGGTTTTTTTGATGGTAAACCAATGGATTTCAGGTGGGACCTATTTTGCTGCAATTGGATGTTTTGCCTGGGGCATGATCAGCGTGTTGTTCAGTCCCTGCCATTTGGCATCTATTCCACTGATTGTCGGTTATGTTGGAGGGCAGGAAAAAATGGTTCACCCCCGGCAGGCCGGAATATATTCTATCCTTTTTACTGCCGGGCTTTTCCTTACAATCGCATTAATCGGTATTGTCTGTGCACTGCTTGGCAGAATGCTCGGCGATGTAGGAAATTATTGGCAGATCTTGATTGGAATCATTCTTATATGGGTGGCGTTGGGAATGCTTGGGGTCGAGAAATGTTCATTGTCCGGAAGCCTTTTGTACAAACTGAATTTAAAAGGAGTGTTCGGGGCTTTTATTTTGGGACTTGCCTATGGCGTTCTCTCCGGGTCCTGTACTTTTGGCTTTATCGCTCCGATCCTGGCAATTATTACCGTACAAGAAAAAGTGATAACCGGTATATTCTATATTATTCTTTTTGCTACAGGTCACTGCCTTCCTATAGTGATTGCGGAAGTTCAACAGCCGCAGTTAAAAAGCTTCTTGAAAACAGCACATGGAATGGTGCAGGTATTTGGTTCAGGAAACTTGCCGGATCAACGATTGCCCTATTGGGTATCTATTTTATCGTGAATCCATTTGTCAACTGACAATTCCGATTTCAGGTAAGGAATGTATTATGCTTTTAAAACAATATACTTTGGAAATATTTAAATCAAAGTGCCGGTCAGAGGCAAAAGGAGTGCATTGTTTTGCACACCTGGAACAGGATGTCAGTGAGGCACTGCCCTATCTCAATTCAGTGCTCGGCGGTTTTGAATACTTGAAAGATCCGCCCGCGGTAACCTTCCGCACCCAGGGAAAGCTGATCACGATCCATGGCAGAAAGATTGCCATTAACGCCCTGAAAGATGAGCAAGAGGCCCGAAAAATTGTGGAATGGCTGAAAAATGAAATCAATGATGCCTGGGGGAAAAAAGACACCATAGAACCCTGTTATACCGGCATGCCCCGGCCCGGGGTCATTGAGATTTTAAAACTTTTGCCGAAAACCAATTGCCGGGAATGCGGTCAGCCCACCTGCATGGTCTTTGCCACCCAGGTGGCCCAGGGCGCTAAAAGTGCCGAAGACTGCAAACCCATAGGGGTTGAACAAAAAAATAAATTAGACTCTTACATGAAACAGTTTGATTTTAATGATTAAAAAACATGGAGCAGGGGTTACGCCATATGCAATGGTTTTATCCGACCCATCAATTTAAGCGGGCACTCTGGCAGGTTTCCGCAATACTTGTCCTCTCTGTTATTCTGGGATTGGTTTCCAATACTGTACGCAAACAACACCCATCAGAAACCAGGAGCTTTAATATGAAAAAAATTGGTATACTGTGTGCCTTCCTGCTGTTTTTTGTTCCACCATTATTTGCCCAAAATACCCCTTCAGCAGAGGTAGCTGAACGAAGCTTTCGATTTGAACCAGTTTTAGAGGGAGACCAGGTGCTCCATGAATTTATCATTAAAAATACAGGATCAGCCCCTTTGCAGATTATTAAAATCGAATCCGGCTGAGGGTGTACGGCAGCTTCCAGTGAAAAGCAGATTCTTCCGGGAGAAGAAGGAAAAATAAAAGTTGTCTTGTCCACCCAGGGGTATGGTGACATGAATTTAAAAAAGGATATCAAGGTACATACCAATGATCCGGCAGAAAAGATGATTAAACTTATGATAACCGGGGGTGTCAAAAGATTTGCACGGCTTGATCCGGGTATCATCAGTTTGAAAGGGGTTCTTGGCAAGCCGATTATAGCAAAAATGACCATCTCCCCCACCCAGGACAACGGGTTTGATATTGCCAGGGTAAGGGTTAAGGAAGGCCAGTATATTCGATATAACATAAAAAAAATTAAAGACAAAAAACTGCCCTACTATGAGCTGACCGTCGAAAATACCCGAAAGGTACCGGGCCGGTTTTTTGACTTGATCATGATTGAAACGGATACGTCACCGAAACGGCAGATTAATATCCGGGTGTCGGGCTACCTGTCCAATTAGCAGGGTGCCATACGAATTCATATGAATTAAATATTTTCGTCAGCCGGATGTTCATCTATGATTTGTTTTATGGTCATTCACCATGGGGCAGGTCTTATGTTGTACCATGATTATTTGTGGAATTATTTTATATCGATATTTATACAGAAGGATTGGCAAATGACTATAATAAGATTGTCAGATCAGATTGGAAGTTTTGATACGGTCTTTTACAATGGAAAGAACCATTTATAATGATGCTAAAACTAAAGGCTTTTCCACGGGATTTTTTTATTCAAAGAAAAAATTGGGATATCTTGTAAATCAAGCGGTTGATCAACATAAATTAGACTCAGATTTTTCAGTAGAAAACGCCATGACTTTTTTCAAACCATCTGAGCAGAAACAATTTTGCTTTCTTCACATCAGTGGGCTTGATCGAACTGGGCCTGTTGAAGGCTGGTTATCTCCGGGCTATATGGAGGAATTGTTTTTTATTGATGAAAGTATTGCACCTTTAATTGGAATGGTGAAATCAAAGGGGAGTTATCTTATTATAATTACCAGCGACCATGCAGGACATGGAATGGTTCATGGCAGCGATCACCCTGATGATGCCAAATTGCCCCCCTGGATGGAGTTGATTTTGGGACTGTGCCTATTATGTTTTACCTACCTTCTTAATTGTCAAACCAGGATGTAGTACGTTTGCAAAATCCCACCAGCATCAACATGACCGGAACTTCGATCAAAACACCCACAACTGTAGCCAATGCGGCTCCTGATGAAAGTCCGAAAATCATCACCGATGTTGCAATAGCCACCTCAAAATGGTTGGAGGCTCCTATCATTGCAGCAGGAGCAGCATCTTCATATTTCAGCTTTAATACCTTGGCAGCACCATAACCAAGGGCAAAAATAAAGATCGTCTGGATAAACAGCGGAATGGCAATCCATAAAATCGTCAGGGGATTTGTTGTTATCACCTCTCCCTTAAAGCTGAATAACAGAACAAGGGTTAAAAGAAGAGCACCGATGGTAACCGGCGTGAGGACTCCCAAAAATTTTTCCTTGAACCAGCTTTCGCCCTTTACGCTGATAATCCATTTTCGAGAAAGATACCCTGCAACCAGTGGAAGGGCTACATAGATGGCAACAGATAACAGCAACGCCTGCCAGGGAATAGGAAGTTTACCCACGCCCAGCAGAAAACCACCTAAAATACCGTATAAAACAAGCATGGTAAGGGAGTTAATGGCAACCATCACAAGCGTCAAGCCATCGTTCCCTCGGGAAAGGTATCCCCAGACCAGAACCATGGCAGTACAGGGTGCAATCCCTAAAAGAATGCACCCGGCAAAGTAGCTTCGCCATAATGGAATTTGCAGCATCTTTATACCTTCCTGCAAAACGACGACCCCGGCACCGTGCTGGGCACCGACAGGCAGATCAAGGCCGAATGGCATCTTTACCAGATCGATGGCATCTACCCCAATAAATGATTTGAATAAAAAACCAAGAAAAAATATTGAAATGGCATACATGGTAAAAGGTTTTATGCACCAATTGATAAAAAGGGTTAAAAAAAACAGGTTTACCGCTTTTTCCAGCCTTTACAACACTGGCAAAATCAATTTTTACCATGATGGGATACATCATGAAGAACAGACAAATGGCAATGGGGATTGAAACCACAGGAGCGCCGTTAACATTTATAGACATTTTGTCCAGAGTTTTAGCAAGATCCGGGGCTATTTTCCCAAGCAAAATACCACCCACAATGCACAACCCAACCCAGACCGTGAGATAGCGTTCAAAAATACTGGTCATTTTTCGATCATTCACTGCAATATTTTCTTGACTCATTTTTTATCTCTCCTTTTGCTTTATAGATTGTCAGGCAATCCTTTAATTAAATTTAAAAAAAGATCTGTTACAGCATTTCAAGGGGATGTAAAACTTTCCTGGACATAGTTTGCTGGAATTGTATTCTACAACTAAGACAGTCTGTAATGATGGTTCTGTCCTTTTCAAACAGAAGTCTTTCAAAAAGCGGCTCACCGATTTTAAGGGTGTGTGGATGAAAAGATGTTTTATATCCGAGATGCCCCCCCCATACCACAACACTGCATGACACCCTTGATCTGGATAATATCTAAACCGGGAAAAGATTTGAGAAGGCGGTAATATGGTTGCCCGATCTCTTGTTCCCTCTGGTGGCAGGGGGCATAATAGACCATGGGATTATCCGAGCAGGTCAGGCTGGTATTTAATTTGTGGTTAACATAAATGGATAGAAGATATTCTCCCATATCCTTTACTTTGTTTGACAATTCTATCCGTTTTAAGGGATCAAGTGAAGAAAAATATCCATCATCCTTTAATAGTTTCTGATAGATCTCTTTTGGGACCGTTATAAATTTTTTTTCCCCTGACCCGAAAGGAACCTTCATAACCTTATTGCCAGCCCCTGATTTCTCCTGAAATGCTTCGGAATAATAGGCATTTTCCAGAAGCAGTTTTTTAAAAAAATATCCGCAGGTCGGACAAGAGCAGACAATGTCATATCCATTTTGAACATACCTTAAAAGACTTTCAATATTCCTATGTATTTTTTTTAACGCCGTCTTTTTATCACCTTCCATAATCAATGGCATACTGCAGCATTCCTGGGGTGGTACAAAGACTTCAATGTCATTTCGTTCTAAGATGTTTACAGCGGCTTTCCCGACTTCCGGAAACAGGTATCCGGCACTACAGCCTGCAAAATAGGCAACTTTTGATGAGGGCCGACTATTGTTGTTTTTTGGGAAATTCAGGCCTCTTTTCTTTGCCCAGAGGAAAAAACTTTCCTTTGGAAAAACAGGCAGGCGCCTTTCCGGATGGACATTTAAAGCCTTTTTCAAGATGGGAGAAACAGAGGTCAACCTGTTCAATTTGTTGACGACTTTTGAGAAAGTTGTTCCCCAGCGACCCACCGTCTCAACATCAGAAATTATTCGACTGGACAGTGAGATCCCTTTCTCATCAATAAAAGCCGCTTTTGCCTGAAGGATAAGCATTCTTATATCCGGACAGGGGCATAGTCCGCACAGAGTACAAAGATCAAGCAAGTGACGAAGGTCTTTGGTAGAGACAGACAGTCTTGATTCTTCTGCCTCGTCTTGCAACCGATAGAGTTCTGGGAAAAAAAGACAGTCATCTTCCATGTGAAGCCTGCATACGTCACAGCCAGATTTTCCGGCACACTTCTCAAAAACCTTGAGGATCAAATCTTCAGGGGATAGGCTCATAGCCTTTTTCCCTTTGTCACTATAGTTAACATTTGTTTTCTCTACCATAAACCACGGTGCTTTGATATCTTTTTTGTTATATGCCTTGACATAGGGTGTCCATATCGTTATATTCCATTTTAACGATATAAACGGAAAGAATGCATG
>JAHJDU010000334.1 GCA_018812385.1 Pseudomonadota bacterium | reverse complement strand
TGTGCTTTGAGCATGTCAGATAGCTGAGTCTCACTGTATGACTGGCCGTCGGGCGTTCCTAAGTACATGTTTATGGAAAAAAGCGCTGGGAATAACGGACCGTCCATAGTGTCATTCAAGATAAATTCATGGATAAAAATTTTGCTGCCAGGCTTGAGAGCAAAAACAGCCTTTCCAATAATTTCTTGAGCCTGTTCAGGACCTTCACCGTGAAGGATGTGGGATAGCCAGGCAGCATCAAACAAATTGGGTTCAATAAATTCATCTTCAATATAATTTCCAGGTATGAAATCTACTCTGTCTGAAACATTAAATTTTTTAATTGTTTTTTCCGCAAAGGGCCGGGTGGTCTCAAGGTCATAGACAGAAGCTTTTAATCCAGGGTTTGCCAGGCAAAAATGGATGGCAAAGGTGCCGGGACCGCCGCCTAAATCAAGAAGTCTTTTACAGCCTGACAGATCCAGCTCCTTCGACAGCCCGGGAGCCGTGGACATACCCATGTTGAACATGCCCATTAAAAAGCTTTCCCGCCGCTCTTCATCGGAAAAAGAAGACCTGTCTCTGGTCGGTTTTCCTTCAATAATGGCTGTATCCATTTTATGCCATGACTCCATCAGATGATGATGGTGCATGATTATAAATCCGAGATATTGCGGGGATTCTTTTGAAAGAAAGGTTAAAGCCGGGGGAGAATTGGAATATTTTTCGTTATCTTTTACGAGGAGCTCTAATGCAGACAGGCTGTTTAAAAGCACGGAAAGCCCCCTTTTGTCCACTTTCAGCGTTTTATTGATTTCATCGCAGGATAAATCCTTTGATCCGATACTGGTGAAAATATCAAGTTTTACACCAGTATGAAGTGTGCAGGTTTTCCAATAATATCCTGACATTTCAAGAAGACTTCCCGGGTTCCAGTTAAATGATTCCATGTTGATTCCTTTCCTTGGTATATTTCAGTAGTTTAATCACCAAAAAAACAAGTGAACTAGAAAAGCAGCTTTATGAGAAAATTATCACAGATTTGGTTTAAAGTACAAGAGGTTTTTTCCCCTTATTTACCAGGGCCTGTGATTAAACCAGAGATTCAGGTCAGTCGTGCTTTTGCGCAACCTGTGGAATTGTAAATCCTTTCGATAAATCTCTATTTACCCATTTTGCCAATAATGGCATTTTGAGTAAATAGCGCGATATCGTCTGCTGAGGCACACCTAAATTTTATTTGTGTTGAGCTAAAACATATTGTATGCTCAATCCATGTTATATTTGGCCAAAGACGACCCCGCGCTTGCCGAGTTGGTTAAAAACGAAGACAATCGGCTTGAAACCACATTAAACCTGATTGCAGCGGAGAATCATTCCCCTCAGTCAATCCTGGAGGTCATGGGTTCAGTATTCAATACAAAAACCATTGAAGGGTATCCCGGGAACCGGTTTCACGCAGGCTGCATCAATGCGGACCAGGTTGAAAATCTGGCCATTGAACGAGGCCGGTCGCTTTTTAAGGCAGAACATGTCAATGTCCAGCCCCACAGCGGCACATCCGCCAACCTGGCCGTATATTTCAGCGTGCTGAAAACAGGAGACCGGATTCTTTCCATGAGCCTTCCCCATGGGGGGCATCTTTCCCATGGACACTCGGCCTCCATTACCAGTAAATGTTTTGATTTCAGCCATTATAAGGTAAATCCTGAAACGGAAAGAATTGACTATGACCAGGTTAGGAAAATGGCCCATTGCCTGAAACCCCGAATGATTGTTGCCGGTGCCAGCTCATATCCAAGGCTGATTGATTATGAAAAAATATCTGGAATTGCAAAGGAGGTCTCTGCATTTTTCCTGGCTGATATGGCCCATCTGGCAGGCCTTGTGGCAGCAAACTTAATCCCAAGCCCCGTTCCCCATTCTGATTTTGTTACATTTACCTGTTATAAAACCATGATGGGTGGCCGTGGCGGTGTGATCCTTTGCAGAGAAATGTTTGGGAAAAAAATAGATAAAGCTGTATTTCCGGGATGCCAGGGCACCAGTGCCGTCAATCTCATAGCGGCAAAAGCCTTGATTTTCAAGCTTGCCCTGGAAGACAAATTTGTTCGGGCACAGAAAAGCACCCTTGCGAACGCCAGGGTTATGGCCCGGGTATTGATGGAAAAAGGATACCATGTTATCAGTGGCGGAACAGATAATCACCAGGTGCTGATTGATTTGACGGGTAAAGGGATTTCAGGCAAATCTGCAGAAGCCTGTTTAGAATCAGTGGGGATTATTTTGAATCGGAATGTAGTACCGCAGGATGAGAACACCCCGGGCAAAGTCAGTGGTATCAGGCTGGGAAGTTCCGCCGTATCAGCAAGGGGAATGGGAGAAGTCCAGATGCAAAAAATTATTGACCTAATGGATATGGCATTAATGAACCAGAAAAAAAAGGCAGTAATAAAACAGGTCAAAGACCAGGTATTAGAACTGTGCAGAGAATTTCCCGTCAACGGGAGTGGTTCAACAGAAAAGTGATTTAATAAAAATGATAAATTAAAAAGGATTAGAAATATGAAAATAAATCCGGATTTTATTTCACCTTGCGGGCTTTACTGCGGAGTATGTGCCATTTATATTGCACATCGTGATAATAACCAGAAATTTAAGGAAAGGTTGGCAGGGTTGTATTCAGGAGAGGTTTCCGGCAAAGGGACTCTTCCCAATAGTGAAAATCTATCAGCTAAAGATATCCGATGCCAAGGCTGTTTATCTGATGATCTGTTCATGCATTGCAACCAGTGTGAGATCAGAGACTGCACGAAAAAGAAAGGATATACGGGGTGTCATCAGTGCGATGAATTCCCCTGTCAGTATATTGAAGATTTTGCCATGACTGTTGGTAAAAAGGTAATTCTAAGGGCTGTCCCATATAGACGAAAATTTGGCAGTGAAAAATGGATTATAGACGAAGAGGCCCGCTATTTTTGTCCTGAATGCGGCAATAAAGTTTTCAGGGGTGTTGTGAAATGTAATCAGTGTAAAGCAAATCTGGATCTGGACTGATTTGAAATAGTGTAAAAGACTTTCTGTAAATTCATTTTTCATAAGAAAAGTTGCATTATCTTTTTGAGGCGATCATTTGATCCATCATATCTGCTGCTGCCTTGGCAAAAGACGGATCATTGATATGGAGATTCTCCTCTTTAACGATAATGGTTTGTACTAAATTTTCTTTAAATGTCTTAATGAAAAGATCGTTTGTCTCCGGATCATATAAAGGGCCGTCAATACTGTCAGCTACGGACCAGCCTTTTAGAGGGATTAATACTTTTATCGCTTCTCCTGCAGGATTCAGTTTTTCTGATAATTGTTGAGCGATAATTTTTGTTTCTTTTTTGTTCAGTCGAATGGCAGACCGAAAATCATAAAAAAATATTTTTCGATCTTTATATTGTTCCGGGATGCTGTAACGGTCAAATTCCAGCACGGCACAGTCTAATCCACCCGGTATGATAAGCCTGGGGAGTGGAATGCCTGTTAGGGTTTCAAATCGATGAGGGCCGATCCCACCGCAATAACCATTCATGAGCTTATCTGCCAGTTCATGGGTGGCCAGATCCAGAATGCCTTTAAAAAATCCCTCTGAAGCCAGTTCTTCCATTGCGGTCCCTCCCGTGCCATTGGCATGGAAGGTAACGACTTCATAACCTTTTTTTTCCAGTAATTCTTTAATTTGTTCTGCAGCCTGGGTAATGAATCCAAAAAAAGAAAGGGCAATGCGCGGGCGATTCTTGTCAGGAATCCATGTGCTTTTCGCCATGGCACATACAGCAGCAGCAGCTTTATCCAGCATCCCTCCTAAAATACTGTTGATGCCCAGTATATCAGAAACACTAGGCATCATGGTGATGTCTTTGGTTCCAACGATATGGGTCATATCTCTTGCGGCAACAGTGGACAGCATGACTTTGGGAATGCCGAGCGGCAGTACGCGCATAATTCCAGTGCACAGATAAGTGCCGGAACCCCCACCCGCTGAAACAATACCTGATATTTCACCCCTGTCATGAAGCGTCTTGACAAGTTTTTTGGTTTCTTCCAGCATGACCCGCATCACTTGATCTCGATCCTGCCCATCCTGTATAAGGCCCTTTGCCTTCAGGCTGTTGAAAAGATCAAAATCCAGGGTACAGGATGCCGGTTTTTTGGTCCCGACATTAATGGTAAGCGCGCGAACACCTCGTTGTTCTATACACTTTTTAAGAAAAAGATGTTCCTCTCCCTTTGTGTCAAAGGTTCCGAGTACGGCTATTGAAGATATCCTGTCCATTGGATAACCTTTTTATTACAAACTCAACATGTTTTCAAGAGCAATAAAGGCATCTTTTTTGATGGTTTCATCAACCTTGACAATGTTTGTTTTCCCAATGTTTTCAAGGCAGGTTAAAAGATTTTTTAAATTGATTTTATACATATTGGGACATAAAGAATCCTTTAAAGGGACTATTTTTTTGTCTGGATATTCCATGGCAAGCCGTTTGATAAGGTTGATTTCCGTGCCAATGATAATTGTGGAGCCTGGCTGAGCCTGGGCCACATAGTTGACAATAAAACTAGTGGAACCCACTGCATCCGAAGCCTTGACAACTTCCTGGGTGCATTCCGGGTGTACAACAATTTTAGCGTTGGTAAAGCTTTCTCTCATGACTTTTATGTCATCAGTTGTAAACCTTGTATGAACCAGGCAATACCCTTTCCATAAAACGACTTTTGCCTTTTTAATATCTTGTTCGCTATTTCCACCCAATGGTTTTTCAGGGTCCCATACAATCATTTCATTTGCCGGGATGTTAAGATGGTTGCCTGTATTTCTGCCAAGATGCTCATCCGGGAAGAAAAAGATTTTTTCTCTTTGTTTAAATGCCCATTCAAAAGCTCTGGAAGCGTTGGATGAGGTACAGACAGCTCCATTGTTTTTTCCACAATGGGCTTTAATAAAAGCGTCAGAGTTCATGTAAACCAGGGGGGTTACAATGTTTTCTCCAACAATGGCAGTGACATCCTTCCAGGCCTTTTCAACCAGATATGAATCTGCCATATCTGCCATCCAGCAGCCTGCATTCATATCAGGGATTTGCACAGTCTGGTGCTCTCTGGCAAGAATGGCTGCACTTTCTGCCATAAAATGAACTCCGCAAAAAACGATATATTTTGCATTCTCATTCTGGGCAGCCCGCTGGGAAAGGCCAAAAGAGTCTCCCCTGTGGTCTCCTAAATCAAAGATCTCTTTTCTTTGATAATGATGGGTTAAGATGACAAGTTGGTTTCCAAGTTCCTGTTTAATTTTAATGATTTTATCAATCATGTCTTTGTTAGCTATAGTGTTTTCCATGTTTATTCCTTACCGATTAAAAAGATGCCATAGGTGGCAAACAGGTTTGGTAAAAAACTTACCATTTTGCCATGGCGTTGGGTGTTGTTTGTATTAATAGCAGCTTTTTTCAGAATTTTAAAGCCGACTTGATCAGAGAATTTTTGAAAATCCTTAAGACTTAGAACCCTGATATTGGGGGTGTCGTGCCATGAATAGGGAAGCTCCCTGGTCACAGGGGCACGCCCTGTAAATGCCAATTGCATGCGGACCTTGATATGCCCGAAATTCGGGAAGCTGACCACACCCATTTTTGCCACCCGCATCATGGAATGGATCAGGTTTGAAGGTTCATAGACCTGCTGGAGGGTCTGGGAACAAATGGCATAGTCAAAGGCATTGTCCGGGTAATCTTCCATTTCTTCATTAATGTCACCCTGTAAAACCGAGATCCCCTTTTCAATACATTTTACAACCTTTGATTCTTGTATTTCTATGCCCCTTTCCTTGACATTTTTTTCTTTTTTAAGCCAAAAAAGAAGGTCTCCTTCACCACAACCTAAACCCAATACTTTTGATCCGGGTTCGATCCATGAGGCAATGATTTCTAAGTCATATCTTAAGTTATCAGGTTTCATTGGATGCGCTCCTTAAAAATCCTGTGATCAGATGGTCAAGTCTGTCACTGGGGAGTAAAAAAGCATCATGCCCCCACTGGGCATCGATTTCACAAAAGCTGACATCCAGATCGTTTTTTTTCATGGCTTTGACCATCTCTTTTGATTGATATGTAGGATAAAGCCAGTCAGAGGTATAAGAGACGACGAGAAATTTTGATTTGCATTTTGAAAAGGCCTTTACAAGAGAACCTGAGCCATATTGTTCTGCCAGGTCAAAATAATCTGCAGCCTTGGTGATATATAAAAAGGAATTGGCATCAAAGCGTTCAATAAACTTGTTGCCCTGGTGCTGAAGATAGGTTTCCACCTGGAATTCAGCACCGAATTCAAAACTTAAGGCAGCTCTGTTTTGAAGCTTTCGGCCGAATTTCAGACGCATGGACTCATCGGAAAGATAGGTGATATGCCCTATCATCCTAGCAATGGCAAGACCCATGTCCGGTTTTTTACCCGAATAATAATGTCCCTCATTCCAATTGGGATCAGCCATGATGGCCTGCCGTGCAACTTCATTAAATGCAATAGACAAAGCAGAGTGCCGGGTAGTTGTTGCAAGGGGAATGGCTGATTTAACCATATTAGGATACCTGACGCACCATTCAAGCACCTGCATGCCGCCGATTGATCCGCCGATCAGCGATAAAATAGATTTGATTCCCAGGTGATCGATCAAGGCCTTTTGGGCTTCAACCATATCGCCAATAGTTATATGCGGAAAGTTGGTTCCATATTCTTTGTTTGTTTCAGGGTCTATGGATGAAGGGCCTGTTGATCCGGCACAGGAACCGATAATATTGGAGCAGATCACAAAATATTTGTCCGTGTCTATCCCTTTTCCAGGACCCACCATGATATCCCACCAGCCTGGTTTGGTATCTTTGGGGTCATAATAGCCAGCCATGTGGGAATCTCCTGAAAGTGCATGGAGTACAAGGATAACATTGCTTTTTTCCAGGTTTAAGGTTCCGCAGGTTTCATAGGCAATGGTCACAGGGCCGATGCTGGCAAGGCTTTCAAGTTTCAGCCTGTCAGGAGGTTCAGCAAAGGTAAAAAATTGCTTTTCAACAATGCCAACGCTAACTCCGGTCTGGTTCTGGTCAATATATTCGCTCATCCGTTAAACCTTTTCCTAAACAGCTTCCAAGGCTTGTGCCAGATCATTGCAAATATCTTCAACATGCTCGACTCCAAGGGAAAATCTCAGCAATTGGGGGTCGGCAAGTTGATTTTTAAGGTCTTCGGGAAAGGATATGTACTGGGATGAGTAGGGGTGAATAATCAAGGTTTTACAGTCCCCGAGATTGGCTATGTTTAAAATCATTTCAAGATTATCAATGAGTCTGAAGCATGCGTCCTGGTCCTTTAGACCAAAAGTCAGCATGGCACCAAAGCCTTTATTATTAAACTGTTTTTTTGCAATCTCATGGCACTTATGATCCTCAAATCCTGGAAAATTGACCCATTCAACTTTTGGCTGTTCCTTTAGAAAATGGGCAACCTTTATGGCATTTTCCATATGGCGCTCCATGCGAAGGCCTAAAGTGTTTAGTCCTATTGCGGTAAGATAGGAATGAAGGGGCGCAGGGGTAGTTCCAAAATTAATATGATGCTCTTTGAACAGTCTGTGCAGAAAAGCAAGATTTCCTTTTTGCACAACAAAAGGAGCAAAATCAGAAAACTTTTCACTGGACCAGTCAAAGTTTCCAGCATCCACAACCACACCTCCCAGGGCACCGCCATGCCCGGACAGATACTTGGTCGTTGAATGCAATACTATATCTGCCCCAAGTTCAATTGGCCTGCAAAGCCAGGGGGAAGCCAGAGTATTATCAATCATAAGCGGGATGCCGTTTGCGTGAGAAATCTGCGCAATGCTTTTGATGTCGGCAATTTCCATTCCCGGGTTGGTGATGGTTTCCACATAAACAAATCGTGTCTTTTCGTTGATGGCCTGCTCAATATCATCTATGTTTAAAGGGTCCACAAGCTTTACGCTTATGCCATATTTTTTAAAAATAGTTGTAAAAAGCGAATATGACGACATGAACAATGCTTTGCTGGCAACAAACTCATCCCCGGCACGGAGCAGTGTCATGCAGGCATTGTTAATGGCGGCCATACCAGAGCCGGTCACAACCGCGGCTGCTCCTGATTCCAGGGAGGCCAGCTTTTGTTCAAGGAATCTGTTTGTCGGATTGCTCAGCCGCATATAAATATGGTCTTTGGTTTTACCGGCAAATGTTTTGCTCAGGCTGTCCGCACTCTCATGAAAGTGGGCTGCGCTCTGGAAAATGGGCGGGAGGGTGGAGCCTTCCCAGGATGTGTCTTTTAACCCTTCATGAATTGCCCTGGTTTCAAAATGATAATTTTGTTTTTTGCTCATGATCGTTCCCCTTAATTCATCCGTTATTCTTAAGAAACATCAAATATCACATTGTGGTAGGTTTTTGTCAATATTTACTTTGTTTTTTTATAATAAATTAAGTGACATTCTGTTGGAAAGATAGTATACTCATCCTATATTCAGATTATAGAATCTACGCTTATTACTGATCTTGTCTTTTCTCACAGATTTCATGATACTACCTCCATAACATATTGTGGGGAGGCTTTTATAAATTGCAGGATAAGACGTCAGCCTGAAAAACAGGCTGAAAAGGAGGATGTAATGAATATTAAAAAAATACTGAACCCAGTTGATGGTTCAGATCATTCAATCCGCTCAACCCAGAATGCCATTGAACTTGCAAAGCTTTTAGATGCCAAAATTATCCTGATGCATTGCCATGCAAGATTCCCCATTGTTCTGTCAGAACCCTATTTTCAGCAGGCAATTAATGAAATTAGCAGAGGATCTGACGAACTTGTTGAGCCATTTATAAAAATGCTTGAAAAGGCTGAAGTGGAGTTTGATGTCCGTATTCTTGAAGGGGCTCCAGGAAACAAAATACCAGAGGTGGTAAAAATTGAGAAAATAGACTTGATTGTAATGGGATCAAGAGGGGTTACTGATTTTACAGGATTGCTTCTCGGCAGTGTTGCCCACCAGGTACTTAATAAATCAGACTGCCCTGTTTTTATTACAAAATAGGCAAATGCTTATGATTCTCCTGGCGGCCGTTTATATTTTTGTTTTTTCAGTTTTTTTGAACTGATAAATCACCTGATAAATCAATGGTTAATTCATAAATGCCTTGTTCCAGCCTGGCCTGAACAGGGAATTTTCCTTTTTCAAAGACTTTAAGCATGGCCCGGTTGGATGCCAGAACATCAGCGGTAATGCCTTGTGCCCCTTTTTCTTTGGCAAGCTTTGCCAGCATTTGATACAGATAGCTTGCAATCCCATATCCCTGATAGGCTTCATCAACAACAAAGGCGACATCCACAAAGGGCTTGTTCTGATGCTTTACAAATCTGGCTTCGGCAATAATGGTCTGTTGTCCCGGGTCTCCAATAAGGGCAACAATGGAAAGTGCATTCCTATAGTCAACATTTATGTATTCCTGGATTTTTTCATGGGGCATGGTTTTTATGGGGCTGAAATACCTATAGTAGATGGCCTTATCGGAAAACCTGTAAAATAACCGTCTCATCTGGTCTTCATCCGAGGGTTTGATCGCCCTGAAACGTACGGCAAGCTTATCTTTGAAGGTGTGCCGGGTTTCAATATCAGCAGGATAAAAATGAGCGCTGTCTGCCAGAAAGATCTGGTCTTTATACAGGAGATTGGCTTTTTTGGCTCCTTCAACAAGTTCGGCCCTGTCTTCGGGATGTGCAATTTCAATAAGGGCCTGGGCCCTTTCCCGGATTGTTTTTCCCCTTAAATGGGCGATCCCCTGTTCTGTTGCTACAAGATCAATGGACTCGGGAAGGCTTAATAAATCAGGAGAGTCTTCCGCTGAAAGACGGATATTGGGACTTCCCTGGCGGTTTCGGCTGGGAAGGGCAACAATGGTGTAGCCGCCCTGGGAGATTTCAGCTCCATTAAAAAAGTCTGCCATCTGTCCCGGGCCTGCTGTGACATTCCCTTTGCTGTTATGAAGGGCCACCCTGCCTGAAAGATCAACCCGTCTTACCGGGAGAATAAAGACAAACCGATGATTTTTTCCGATTTCCAGGGGATGGAAGACTTTGTCAATGCTTTGAAATTCAACAATGGGATTTTTGTCAAGAAATTGCATTAATTCTTTACTGCCCAGGGCATAAGCAGTTAAAGACTTTCCCCTGAAAATGCCTTTTTTCCGATTGCTGACGGCACCGCTTTTAACAAGTTCCATTAATGCATCCGTAAAAAAAGGAGTATGAATACCCAGATCTTTTTTATTGGCAAGATGTCTGGGCAAGGCCTCGAAAATCGGGCCAAAGGTAAAGGCAAGACAGCTGCCATTCTCAATGACAGAGGCAACATTGGCTGCCAGCCTGTCAAATACAGGCTCCACGGGAAATCTGGGAAAATAAAATGGCGGATCAATGGATTCAATAACCATGTCAAAGGCATCAAAGGGAACAAAGGTATCTCCAAAAGTGAAAGGGATTTCCTGGTTGATTTCCCCCACCACAAGATCAGCCTGTTCCATTGCTCTCCTGGCCACATCAACCCCCACGCCCAGGCTGCAGTAACCCGCCTTGTTGGGAGGTGTTATCTGAACAAAGGCAACATCAATGGGGATTTGCCCCTCCTTCATAAGCAGGGGAATGGCTGAAAATCTTGAGGGGACCAGATCGACCTGGCCGGCCAAGATGGCTTCGGCAGATACCCATCCGGAAAAAAAGGTTTTAAGACGGTACCTTTTGGACTGTAATGCTTTGTATGAGATGGCATCCCCGAAACTGACAAGCTGGATCAGGGTCAGATCCTGCAGACCGTATCCCTCTGCATGCATGAGGCAGTTCACAAGGGTTCGGGGTTCAGCTGCACCCGTGCCGATAAAGATGTTCATTCCCGGTTCAATTCTTTTTAATACATCGTCCGGAGAGACGATCTTTTTTTTCCATGATGGTGTTTTTTTAAGCATCATATATCCTCTGTCTTCACAAATTCAGACCTTCAAGCGGACTTCATGACGTGATGTCTCCGTTCCCGGCCCTGATCCATCAACTTGAGCTTTGGATTGGGACTAAATTTTGGTTTGTTTTCCATGCCTGATATGATAATAGCATTATAAATGGAAAAAATAAGTAAAATTTTATAGGGGGGCAGAATTTTCCATAATTTCCACTTATTAACACTGATATGTGTATAGAAAATTGAGGGTAAAATGAAACAAAAAGATTTCAGTGAATTATTTGTAATGCATTTTGGCTCTACAAAATCTGAAATTTCATCAAGAACACTGGGTGAAGCTCTTATTGCCATATCAACAGCCATTGATGAAATCAATAATACTTTGCAAACAGGCAAAGAT
>JAHJDU010000333.1 GCA_018812385.1 Pseudomonadota bacterium | reverse complement strand
TCCTTAAATTCATAACCAGGTCCACCCATGCCATTGCCATAGGGGCATCCCCCCTGGATCATGAAATCCGGGATGACACGATGAAATTTAAGACCATTATAATATTCCCTTTTTGCAAGATTTGCAAAATTACCACGGGTAACAGGAGTCTGATCAGCAAATAATTTTATGTTGATAGTCCCTTTGCTTGTTTCAATAATAGCTGTTAAGTCAGGCATTTTTCTCTCCTTTTAATAAAAAACAAATATGGTCAAACTTTAAGTGCTAGTTTTTAATTGTCAAACAAAAAATCTCAAATATTTTTTCCATAAAAAAATATCTCTTGCTCAACGAAATAAATTCGTGTAATATAACTAATTTTTGATTCCCATGGCCGGAGATCCCGGTCTTTTTTTTTAAAGGAAACCTATGCCCCTGAACAATTTACCCTTGACCGGGTTTAACGGAATGAACCTGAGCCCCGCTGTATTTTCTGCATTGCAAAATGTGGGCTATATCACCCCCACCCCGATCCAGACCTTAACTATTCCCCATCTGCTTCAGGGAAAAGACATGATAGGACAGGCAAGGACCGGTACAGGCAAGACCGCTGCCTTTGCAATGCCTCTGCTGTCCCGGATTGACCTTGACAATAAACGGCCCCAGGTATTGGTGCTGACCCCCACCAGGGAGCTGGCCATACAGGTGGCCGAGTCCTTTAAAACATATGGGGCAAAGATGAAAGGGCTGAACGTATTATCTGTATACGGGGGCCAGAGTTACGGTATCCAGTTGAACCAACTCAAGCGGGGTGTCCATGTGGTGGTGGGAACGCCAGGCCGACTCATGGATCATATGCGAAAAAAAACAGTGTCTTTTGCAGATCTTTTCTGTGTGGTAATAGATGAGGCAGATGAAATGCTTCACATGGGCTTTATTGACGATGTGGAATGGATCCTGGACAAAACACCGGATGATACACAGATCGCTCTATTTTCAGCCACCATGCCCCTGCCCATTAGGAAAATTGCCCAAAAATATCTGAAAACTCCAAAAGAGATCATGGTCGAACCAGACTCCACAGAGATTAACACCATTAACCAGCAATACTGGATGGTCAACGGGACTAAAAAAATCCAGGCCCTGACACAGATCCTGGAAGGTATCTCCTTTGATGGGGTGATTGTGTTTACCAAAACCAAAACCGCCACCCTTGAGGTGGCAAAAGCTCTTGAGGACAAAGGATTCAAGGCAGAAGCCCTGAATGGGGATATTGCCCAGAATGCCAGGGAGCGGACTATCAACCGGTTGAAAAACGGGTATATCGATATCCTGGTGGCAACAGATGTGGCTGCCCGGGGCCTGGATGTGGACCGGATCTCCCATGTGATCAATTATGACATGCCACCTAAGGTGGAACCCTATGTTCACAGGATTGGCAGAACTGGCAGGGCAGGACGTACAGGAGAAGCCATCCTGTTCGTGAACCGGAACGAACGCTGGATGCTTAAGGTTATAGAACGAACCACCAAAAATAACATCAGGGAAATCTCCCTGCCATCCCACAAGACTATCAATACCAAACGGATGGCTGATTTTAAACTATCCATCACCCAGACCCTGGCATCAGAAGATTTGAGTGTTTTCCAGGAATTGATTGAGGGGTATGCCCAGGAACAGGATATCCCTGTAGCACAGGTTGCAGCGGCCCTTGCTAAACTGGCTCATGGTGACACACCCTTCTTATTATCGGCTCCAAAAAATGAGAAAACGACAAAAATCAAAACAGCCGGGAACGTCCGGCCTATCCAGAATGAACGGCCGACTAGGACAGATCTTTCCGGGGAAAAACATCTGTCTGTTAAAAAGCAAGAACCCAAACAGATAAAAAAGCCATCCATGCGAAAAGAGGCGATTATCATCCCCCTGGAAACTGGCATGGAGCGGTATCGCATTGAGGTGGGCCAGCGCCACGGGATCCGTGCGGGTAATATTGTGGGCGCCATTTCAAATGAAGCTGGTCTTGACAGCAAACACATAGGACACATTGACATTAATGAGGAATTTTCCTTTGTGGATCTTCCCTACGGCATGCCAACGAAAATTTTCACGCTGTTGAAAAAAACCTGGGTGAAATCCCAGAGGATGGATATTTCAAAGTGTGCCTAAAAAAAATGGGTCTGTTATACTTTGAATAAAAAAACAGATGCAGAATCGAAAAAAATCACCAATAGGGACCTGTTACTTCCCTATGGTGTGCCATATTTTGCATATGTTGGAATTGCTTCATTAAGTCAGGACAGGATTCCTATTGAGATCCATTATATCTTAAAAATCATCATTGTCCCTTTTATTTTATACTGGGCCTGGAAATGGTATGCCCCCATCACCGGCCCTAAAAAAATATCAGGCTCAATCTTTTACGGGATTGTTTTCGGAATTGTTGGTTTTGCAATCTGGTGCCTTTTGATGGCCCCTTTCATAGAGGTTACAGGTAAACCCTGGACCAATTCAGGTTTTTTCCTCAAATTATTTTCAGCCGCATTGATTGTCCCTGTTTTTGAGGAATTTTTTATCCGGGGATATATATTCCGAGTGGCGTTTCAATGGGATATCAACAGGAAAAACAATAACATTGCTTCACCTCTGAATGAGACCCTGGATAATAACCATATTGATGAGGTCAAGCCGGGAGCCTGGAGCATAATGGCCATTGGTATTTCAACCATTGCATTTACAGCAGGACACCTTCCAATTGAGTGGCCGGCAGCTGCGGCTTACAGCATATTGATCTCCATATTATGGATCATGAGAAAAGACCTTTTATCCTGCATGGTAGCACATGGGACAACAAATTTAGCTCTGGCCTTATATGTGTATTTTACCGGCCATTGGGGGTTCTGGTAAGAAAGATGCCAAGAATGCTATGGTTGGGCAAAAAGGTTGTGTCTGGGTTAAGATGATTCGTCATTAAAGATTTCATGAGAAAGGACCACTGCTTCTGCCACTTCACGTATGGATTTTCTTGAGTCCATGCTTCTTTTTCGTATCCAGCCATAGGCTTCATCACCGGTCATTTTACGGTTATGCATGAGAACTTCCTTGGCCTGTTCTATCTTTTTGCGGGCTTCCAATTCTTCCTGGATCACCTTGGTTTTTACCATCAGTTCCGTATTGACAATGGCGATAGCAGACTGATTGGCAACAGCTCTTAAAAGATTGACTTCTGTATCGGAAAAATCATGGGGTGTGGCTGTAAAACAGTTTAAGACTCCAATGACTTTGTCTTCTTTAGCGATTAAAGGGATACCAACCATGGAGACAAGGCCCAGTTTTCTGGCCATATCTTTTTCTTTGAACCGATCGGATTCTAACACATCTTTTAGAATCAAAGGTTTTTTATGGGTTACAACAAACCCTACAACACCTTCGTCCAGATTAAGCGCCCTGTCCTTGATATACTCCGGAGAAATGGACTGGGTCGCCTTAAGTCGGATTTTTGGCGGTTTTTCCTCTTCATTGACAATCCATAAAGAACAGATCTCAACACCTGTAACCTTGGCCGTCACCATGACAATCAGTTTTAACAGGTCTTCAATGAAAAGATCTGAGGTGATTGCCCGGCTGATGTCGGTCAATGCTTTTATATAGCCGTCATATGTCTGATCCTGTTTATCCATAACTCCTTATTCTATTAAGAAATTATACTTAATAGTCAATAGAAAAAATAAAAAATTCTCTATATAATTTAATTTTTTATAAGGCTGTGTTGGGAATTAAGTCCCATATTCCGCAAGGGCATGCGCCTTTGCAGAATCCACAGCCGATACAAAGATCCGGGTCTACCTTATATTCAAAGACTTGTTTGTTAATTTCAACTCTTTTTATGGCAGTTTCAGGACAGACTGCCACACAGATGCCGCAATCCCTGCATTGGCCACATGAAGCGCAATCCGTACCACAATCACTCAGATTGTCAGCATCATTTCTGGGGTTATAATATTCAAGGCTGATCCGCTGCTTATCAATCTGCGGTAAAATGTCTCCATGATCAGGGCTTTTCCCGGCAATTATCCGGTCGATGCTTAGAGCCGCTCTTCTTCCTGCGCCAATGGCATCTGTAATAAGCCCTGGGCCGACAACATCTCCAATGGCGAAAATACTTGGGTCTGAGGTCCGGTTGAATTTATCCACAGCGATAAATCCCTTTTCAATGGTAATTTGCTCATCAAGAAAATCAAGATCCGGGATATCGCCGATGGAAATCACTATGGTATCAGCTTTTAAAACTTCACCATCTTGAAGCACTACGCCTTTTTTTGTAATTTCTTTTGTAAAGCAGGGCCATCTGAAAATAGCACCAATGCCCTGGGCATCCTCTTTTTCTCTGCCAAAGGCTGCAGGTTCCTGCACATCAATCATGGTAATCTCTTTGGCACCCAGGCGATGGGCTTCTGTGGCAACATCACATCCGACATTTCCAGCACCGATGATGACTACTCTTTTCCCGGGGGTGACTTTGTCTTTTTTTGATTTTTCAAGAAAATCATTGGCAGAAACAGCTTTTTCAATGCCTGGAATATTCAAGGTTCTTGGTTTTTTTGATCCGACCGCAATAATAGTAAAATCATAATCATATTTGATTTTTGAAAATTCCTTATTGGTAATTGCCTGGTTTAATTTTATATCTGAAATCACTTCTTTTACACGATTAAGCTCTGCTTCCAACGTCTCTTTCGGGATTCTTGATCCGGGAATAACAGAAGTAATTTTCCCGCCAAGGGTGTCGCCCATATCAAACATTGTGGCTGTATGTCCTTTTAAAGTTAAATGCCAGGCAGCAGAAATGCCTCCTGGCCCTGCCCCGATAACAGCAATTTTCTTTTTACTCTTTTTAGAGGGTTTAGGCAGTTTTACGTTTTCCCCGGCTTTTCCCAATAGCCTTACATCAATGGGTGAGTAGTAATTCTGGTTCCTTGTACACGAAGCCATACAAGGACTGGGGCAAAGGTATCCGCATACAGTTGCCGGAAAAGGCGTATATTCAAGACCCATGCTGATGGCC
>JAHJDU010000332.1 GCA_018812385.1 Pseudomonadota bacterium | reverse complement strand
GGTTGAGGATTGATTGTTTGCTCACAAACCGCTATTCACAATCAGACTGAGAGAAACTTATAAACTGATGTACGTCCCGGAAGTTGCCAAAGGCGCGAAGTTCTGGCTCGATCCAATCCGCCTTCAGAATAGTGGCGGATTTAATCGTTTTGAATTAAAGCAGGTTCGTAGTATTATTGAAAAAAACCAAGAGTCTTTGATGGAGGCATGGAATGAATATTTTGGCCGTTGAAATCGAAATCCCCTATGCTGTGGATGTACATTCGACTGAGGACACCCTGACCGTTGACTTCAGTGATGGGCGCACCATTTCGGTCCCATTGGGTTGGTACCCCCGCCTTGAACACGCCAGTCCTGAAGAACGAGCAAACTGGAGGCTTATCGGCAAAGGTCAAGGAATCCACTGGGAAGACATAGACGAAGACATAAGCGTGGAGGGCCTTCTTGCTGGAAAACCATCCGGAGAGAGTCAGACTTCCTTTAAAAAGTGGCTTCGTGAACGACATAAGGATTTAGATGATTTTTAAGAACCTGCCTTGAAAATCGATCGCAGCGCAAGCAGACTCTTGCGGCATTGTCGTGGGAAGAGAAAGTTGCCATTGTTGAGCAAATGCAGCAATTACTGCCCAGGGGAATGTGGAAAGACAGGGCCGCAGACAAAAGAAACGATAGATCCGGAGCAAGACGCCCAACGGCATGAAGGCGGACGGGCACTACAACACTTTTACCGCCGCCAAACCGCCGCTTTTGTAACATATTGTAACGCTTAATGATTTCCATTGATTTTTATCCAATATTCAATTATGGATAACCTGAGCTTTTGTAGGGGGAGGATATCGGGAACGCCCCCTGATTCTCCTGTATCGATGATCACTTCAGAGCAAATTCTTCAAGGACGTTCCCCAATTGCCCTTCAGATTTACCGTTGGAGATCTTTTATGCCGACAATTAGTGTATTTTTTAAACTAACAGGTAGAAACTATAGGGAAAAGAAAAACAGTTTCGAAAATACCAGCAAGCAGAAATTCGGCTCAGCGGTAAAAGAAAAACAGGATGGTTATGGTATAAAAGATTAATACCTGAATTTTGCACCAAACTCGATACAAATGCACTTATAAGCCGTGAATCCTTGTGAATCTAATGTTTATAAAAATTGAAAAAATATTGTGTTTTAACAACTGGATAAAAATGGATCTTCTTCAGACATGCAAATACTTAACATTAGCGGCTTTGTAGAGCCACTCTCAAAGCCAGTAAAATCAAGCTTTCACAGGTAGTGTGTTTTTATTGTATTTATAACATATCGATATATCTTTTAAATTTAAACGTGCAAAAATTTTCTTGCACGGAAAATTGTTAAAACCGTGCAAATTTCAGGTAATATTTAACCCCTGTTGATACCGAAAACATGATTTTAGGAGAAAAAAGGGGCCGTTTTTTTACCGCATTTAACGTAAATACAATTACATAGTTTGGTCCGGGCCGGATTCTCGGATTCTGTGACTGCCCCACAAGGGCATGTCTTTGGGATGCTTGAGCCGTGTGACGGGAAACTGTCACGTACGATTCTTAGGTGGCTTGGGGCTGGTAACAGCCCCCGGTTACCCGGTCTTCTATCGTGAAAGAAAATGGCAAGAAAAATTACAGAAATTACGCGAAGAGACATTTTAGACTCGATTGCCTTAGAGGGGATCAATCTATATGGCCGCCTTGAGGAGACCGAGTTTCTCTCAAGAATCTGGGATTTAAATTCGATGCCATCAACAGATAACAGATTCAAAAATGCTTTAGGTGATATTTGGCAGCATACTGTCAATAACGATGACTGGGAATCTGGATGGGTTTTTAGTGATTCAAGATTTAACCTAATGAGGGGAGATGATGAAACTTTTTTAAGATTTTTATGTGAGTCGATCCATCCAGTTGTGCGTCCAGATGTGACAGAATGCGAAAGATTATGCCAGCTTTATAATAACTGCCTCAAAAATGATGGATATCAGATAGCAGAAAAAACAAGGATTTCAGGCAAGCCTGTTTTTATAGGACGCTTTGTTGGAACTTCTGTCTCGCCGGGAATAAACTCAGCAAAGGAAACATTATCTGGTACCGATGTCGCCTATGTTTCTCAGCAAATCACACGAATGGAGGCAGCGGTAAATCAAGACCCCGAGTTGGCGATAGGAACAGCGAAAGAGTTAGTGGAGACATGCTGTAAAAGCATCTTAAGTGAATGCAACGTTAGTTTCTCAAAGAGTGACGACCTGCCAAAACTTGTTAAGAGTACGGTACAGCAATTACAGTT
>JAHJDU010000331.1 GCA_018812385.1 Pseudomonadota bacterium | reverse complement strand
ATTCATCTATATTCGGGCTGTCATAATTATCAAAGGCATAGGTATAACTTAAGCTGAAATAGTCGTTTATACCAAATTGGTGGCGAAGTGCTGCTGTGCCAGTATTTGTATCATGTTGTTCAAACGTATTTGTCCGGATAGTTCGACTCAGACTTCTGTCAAAAGAATCAGAAAATGTTAATATGGTATTTTTTGATGGCTGTAGGACTGCATCAATGGATATGCTGTGATTCCAGGAATCATATTCATTTTTATCCATATAGTCTGTATAATTAGGGCTGTAGTCAATAAAAAAACTGTTTTGTTTATCTATCATTCCAAAGGAAAGGCCTACCTGGTATATGGTTGAGAACTCGTCGTCTTTATTATTTTTGCTTTGATAGAAATTATCTGTATACTCTTCAGTTATTGTAATAAGAGGGGTAAATTGTTTTTGTGCAGAAAAGGCAGGTGAAGTTAACAATACAATTAAAAACAGGGAAACCCAGGCTGTAAAAATATCATTAAATTTCATTTTAAGCTTCCTTAGCCCAATTTATGTCAGGGGACAATAATTGTATCATCCGGTTGTAATTGTATGTCTTTGCTGAAATCACCATTGATAATGTCTTTATATCGAATAATGATGGTTTCTTCCTTATTATTGCCTCTTCGATAAAGAAGAATTTTATTTTTATCTGCCCACTCTGTAAATCCACCTGCAAGTGCAAATGCCTGCATCACTGTCAGTTTTTTTATCAGAGGATATTCACCTGTTCGTAATATTTCACCCAGGATATAAAATTGTCGACTCATGGGATTAATCAGAGTTACCGTTACATTGGGTGCTTCAACAAAGACACTTAATTTTTTTTGAACTGCCATTTTAAGGACCATGGTTGACAAGCCTTCTGCCTGGATGTCATCCAGCAAAGGAAATGTAATTTTTCCATCGCTTCTGACCCTAACGGAATCCACGGTAAAATCCGGCTCCTTCCAGGTTGTGATTGTTAAAATGTCTCCAATTCCAATTTTATACAGATTGGCATCAGGATTAGCCACCTGATCTGCATGTGACGTATGAGTAAAACATGCAAAACAGAAAAATAAAGCCATATAAAAGTTTAACAGTCGCTTCATAGACATAGTTCCACCTTTTCGATTACATTGGTAATCAAGCTTAATTTAATATAAAATAACAATCAATAAAAAACTATCTTGCGCCTTTTCCAAGCAAAACAGTCTTTGCAGTTCTAAGCAATATTACCACATCCAGTATTATGGATAAATTCTTAATATAAAAAAGATCATAATTAAGTTTTTCTATGGCATCATCAATGTTTGAACCATAGCTGTAGGATATCTGCGCCCAGCCGGTAATTCCAGGCTTTACAATAAATCGTTCCGAATAAAATGGTATTTTTTTTTCAAGTTCATCCGTAAAGTGTTTTCGTTCCGGTCTTGGGCCGACCATACTCATTTTTCCTGTTAATACATCCCATAATTGTGGCAATTCATCAATCCTGAACTTTCTGATTATCCTTCCTACATTTGTGATTCTGGCATCATCTGTCTGTGCCCAGACAGGACCGGACAATTTTTCAGCATTTTCAACCATTGAACGGAATTTATGCATTCTGAATTCTTTTTTCTTCTGACCGACCCTGTCCTGGGAAAAAAGAACCTGGCCCTTTGACTCAAGTTTTATCAGAATGCTGATGATCAAAAGGATCGGCGACAGCAGGACCAGCATAATTAAAGAAATAAGAATATCTTCCAGGCGCTTTACCAGGGTCCTGAATTTCGATTTTTTAAACCCCTCAGAAAATATAAGCCATGATGGTTTTATCTGGGTAACAAGGAGTTTTCCTGTAAGCATTTCATAAAAAGAACTGCCTTCAAGAACTTCTATTCCAGCAGTTCTGCAACGGATAAGTTCGTGGGTGGGGAAGGAGCCTCTTTGCTCTTTTAACGCTACAACAACTTTATTTATGCCTGTTTCTTTGGCAAGAGAACAAAGATCCTTTTTTTCTTTTCTTACACTGATATTTTTTGAAATATTGATATTTAATACCTCTTCTTCAGAATCCGGGATCATAACAGAAACAGAATAACCGCAATCCGGTTCACTGTCAATTTCATTGAGAATATCAAAGGCAAGGGGGCTGGATCCCAGAAGAATAATGTTTTGATTAAAAATCCCCTTTTTGATAATAAAAATATAAAGCAGCCTCCAGCCAATAATGAATATCAGAAGAAGCCCTATGCTTAATATAAAAATAAACTGATTAATAATAACAACAGGAAATGCCCAGTAAATCAATCCCAATACAATTGAGGTAATGCCCAATGATTGGAGAAGCCTTATACTGACCTCAACAATGGTGGATGCCACTTTAAAATTATATAAATCGTTATAGTAGAGACAAATCTGGCAGATACATACCACAAGAAAAATTCTCAGGCATAAAAACAAATCAAATAAAAAAGAGTCGGACTCGGTGAGGATAAGGGTTGCAAGAAGAAATGATCCAAAAATGACAAACCCCTCAAGGATAAAAAAAAGAATGTTCCGAATGGGGAAATATTGCTTCAGCAGCCTTAGCATGGGAACCCTTTATTTGCGGCCATAGCCGTATTTGCCATAGCCATATTTGCCGTAGCCATAGCCGATTCCCTTCCTGGCAAAATTATACACAACACCGAGAATTTTCTCTTTTCCATAAACATCAATAAGATCCAAAACATCTTTTTTTCGTGTTTTCCCCTGCTGGACGACAATCACAATTCCATCAACCTGTCTTGATATGGCATTTGTTTCCGACGTTAGATGGGGCGGTGGTGTATCAAAAATAATATATCGATCAGCGTATCTTTTCTTTATCTCATAAATAAGTTTTTTCATCCGGTCTGAGGATAAAAGCTCTGAAGGATTGGCGGGAATTTCCCCGGCCGGCAGAATGGTCAATTTATCCAGAAAGGTTTTAACCAGCAGGGAGGATAAAGGTTTGTCCCCTGAAAGATATTCGCTCAATCCCGGGCTATCCGCAAGTCCAAACATGGGATGAATCGAGGGAGATCTCAAATCGCAATCCAATAAAAGTACGTACTCATCAATATTTTGAGCAATGCTTATGGCAAGATTTGCCGCCACAAAGGATTTGCCTTCACTGGGTGAAAAGCTGGTGATCATAATGCTTTTGGGCGGAGTACCCTTTTCCGGAAAAAGAATATTATTTTTTAACAGCCGGAATTGTTCTGCTTCAACTGATTGCGGTTCAAGACCGGTAACAAGCACTGGATCGATATAATAGGTTTCTATCTCATCAGCATCTGATATGGTTTCTTCGATGGAATCCCCAACATCAGATATTGTTTCATCGATGGAATCATCCACAGTATTCTGTCCGGTCTTGGTACCTTGTTCTGCTTTTCCCGGGGCCTTGAAAATATTTCCCAATAGATCACTCCAATATTAAAAATGAATAATCGTTTGAATAAAATTAAGGGTTTTATTAATACCTTTTAAATAAAAAAAGTAAAAAAGTAAAAATATGGCGATTGCATAAATGCAAACTATGGCAAACGCAATAAATTCGATCCATCTTTTCCTGCCAGCCCCTGGTTGTTCCAGGGGGGGAATTGATGCAAGTATGGGCAACCCGATTTCTGTTTCAATCTGTTCATCTCTTCTCAGGGTCGGGTTTAAAAATTCAAGCAGAAAAGCCGCCCCGCCGCCAAGGCCAAACCCTATAGCAAGGGAAAGCATAAAAAGCATCCTGACATCAGGCGAAATAGGTTTTTCAGGAAGCCTTGCATAGTCGAGAATACGGAATTGCTCTCCTTTTTGTTTTTTTTCCATATTCACCGCAAGTTCAGCTTCAAGACGTCTGGCAAGAAGAGAATTATAACTTTCTTTTATATTATTATAATCCCTTTGTATGGATTGAAGTTCCTGTTCTCTTTTGGGGGTATCTTCAACTCTTTTCTGATAAACCTGCATTGTTTTTTTAATCTGCAAAATATTTGCTTTTAGATTGTTTATTTCATTTTCCATCTGCCTGAGCGTAAGCTCATGCTGGAATAAAACCGTGTTATTGGAAGATAATGCATTGGTGTTAGAGGAGCCCTTGATTTCACTATTCTTTTCTTGTTTTTCTTTTTCTACCTTTATTTTAAGGTCAGCTACGCTTTTTGTTAATTTAATAACTTCAGGGTGTTTTGGTGTATATTTTATCAAAAACTCGTCCAATTGCCTTTTTTCCAGCTCATATTGCTGTTCCAGTGGCGATAAAATTTGGATACCTGCAAGTGTGCCATCTGCCTGCAAGGCTTCCCTGCCGGTTTGCTCCATTTCCCTGAGCCTTGAAATCTGAGTTTTTAAAAGTGCGACATCGTTTTGAGTATCCCTGAGCGTATTTAAATCATCGGAATATTGTAATTGAAGCCTGTCAAGCGTTCTTAAATTTGTCTCCAGCTCACCAGGCAATCCTCCCATATGTTTTGCCCTGTATGTCGCAATTTCTTTTTCGCGATCCTCAAGCTTTATCTTGATTTTTTCCAGTTCTGATTCAAGGAAGTCGCTGGTTCCAATAGCCTGTATCTCTCTGGCTTTAAGATTTTCATCCATAAAAAAACCAGCCAGCTTATTGGCTACTTGCATTACGATTTCAGGCTTGCTACCGGTAAAGGATACGACAAAAGCCTCGGTGCTTTGATACCTGCTGCTGGTCTGTGTCACAACAACCCGTTCTCTCATGCTGTTTATTTTATCTTCAGGATACATATTTTTATTATCCTGAAAAAGCCCGAATTGATTAATGATTTTTTCAAGATTGGTTCTGCTTAATATCTGCTGGGAAATCGTGTTGATTCT
>JAHJDU010000330.1 GCA_018812385.1 Pseudomonadota bacterium | reverse complement strand
GACATTTTGTCATGCCCACCATTGCTCTGGGATATTATGCCACCCCTGCCATCATGCGCCTGGTACGATCAGGAATGCTTGAGGTGCTGGCTTCGGATCATATCCGGACAGCCAGGGCAAAGGGGTTGAGATGGCCTAAGATATTATTTAAACATACCCTTAGAAATGCCATCATCCCCGTTGTTGCCGTTGCCGCGGTCCAGCTGGGTTTTATGCTGGGAGGATCCATTGTGATTGAAGCCATATTTGCCCTGAACGGTCTTGGCAATCTGGCATGGGTTTCCATCTCAAGATCAGATCTGCCCGTTGTACAGGCAATTGTTTTGTTTCTTTCCATCATCTATATTTTTCTGACCTTTATGGCGGATGTTTTCAATGCGTTTCTTGACCCTAGAATCAGGAGTTCTTGATCTATGACACCCACACAACAACAACAATTTGATTCCGGGTTGGGCCTGGATGTGGTGTTTCCCACACCAGGCCAGATCATGGGCCAGAGGATGAGGACCCATAAAGGATTTATTCTTGGCGGCCTTATGGTTTTAATCGTTTTGCTGATGGCAATTTTTGCCCCCTATATTGCAGGCCATGATCCCTATCACCAGGATCTTTCCAATAGGATGATCCCCCCTATATGGAGTGAAAAGGGAACATGGGATCACCCCCTGGGAACCGACAATATGGGCCGGGATTATCTTTCAAGACTGGTGTACGGCTCTCGCATATCTCTTTTAATCGGATTCACATGCATGGCCATTGCCGCGGTCATCGGCATCTCTCTCGGGCTGATAGCAGGGTATTTCGGAGGCCTTGCCGATTATATAGTCAGTTTTATCATAACTGTACGGCTTGCCCTTCCTGCAGTGCTGGTGGCTGTTGCCGTGGTGGCCCTCATAGGCGGATCCATGCAGGTTGTAATTATGGTATTGGGCTGCCTGATCTGGGATCGCTTTGCCGTTATTTTACGGGCCACAACCCAGCAGATACGAGCCATGGATTATGTTCAGGCAGCACAGGCTGCGGGATGTTCCGTTCTCTGGCTCATGGTTCGCGAAATCATGCCCAACCTGTTTAACTCCATTGTAATTGTGGCCACCCTTGAAATCGGCAGGGCCATTCTTCTGGAAGCTGCCCTGTCTTTTCTGGGAATGGGGGTTCAGCCTCCCATACCTTCCTGGGGACTTATGATCTCGGAAGGAAAGGATTTAATGCTGTTTGATCCATACCTTGTCACCATACCGGGTGTAGCTCTTTTCTTCCTTGTGCTTGGAATGAATCTTTTTGGAGATGGTTTAAGGGATGTGACATCTCCGGAGGGAAGATCATGAATGCCCTGCTTGAAGTCAAAAATTTAAATGTGGATTTGAATCTTCCTGCTGGAGCACTTCATGCCGTCAGAAATGTCAGTTTCAGTGTAGAAAAGGGAAAAACCCTGAGCCTTGTGGGTGAATCAGGATGCGGAAAATCCATGACAGCCCTGGCAATTATGGATATCCTTCCTCCATCAGCAAGTTACAGCGCCGAAAAAATGGAGTTTGAAGGCCATGATCTTTTAAAAATGGATGAAAAAAAAATGTCACGGTTCAGGGGTGCAAAGATGGCCATGATTTTTCAAGAACCCATGACATCGCTGGATCCCTGCTATACCATCGGAAATCAGCTCACCGAAGCCCTGACAGAACATAAAAAGGTAAGTTCCAAAGAGGCCAGGGACCGGGCTGTATTCCTGCTTGAAAAAGTGGGGATAACAGGCTCAGCCTCTCGCCTCAAACAATATCCCCACCAGCTTTCCGGAGGACTCAGGCAGAGGATCATGATTGCCATGGGCCTTATGTGCGGGCCGTCTTTGATCATTGCCGACGAACCCACCACAGCCCTTGACGTGACCATCCAGGCCCAGATACTCAGACTTCTTGCATCCATACAAAAGGAATTCAACATGGGTATGATTCTGATCACCCATGATCTTGGAGTAGTAGCAAGGATTGCCGATGATGTGGCTGTCATGTACTGCGGAGAAGTGGTTGAAACAGGGAATATTACCCAGATTTTCAATCATCCGATCCATCCCTATACCCGAGGATTAATGGAGTGCATACCAATTCCGGGCAAAACAAAACCAGGAGAAAAACTGGGTTCCATACCCGGGATTGTACCCACCCCCATTGGTGACTTATGGGGCTGTTCTTTCCGCAACCGGTGCAGCCTTGCCACAACGGAATGTGCAGCCAGAGATCTGGAACTGACCCAGATATCTGACACACGATCATTTCGATGTACAAAGCCCCCCAATTATATGCCGAATGATACACCAGACGGAACACCAGATAAGATACCAAACAAAAAAAGGGGCAAGGCAGATCCAATGGCTATAAAAGCGCAGGAGATGATCTGATGGCTGAATATGCGTTAAAGACTACAAATATCACAAAAACTTACCAGGTCAGTGCCGGGATGTTCATCGGTAAAAAAAAACTCACAGCAGTCAACGGGGTCAACCTGTCAATTCCCAAAGGATCAATTCTCGGGCTTGTGGGGGAATCCGGCTGCGGCAAAACCACCATTGCCAAAATGATATTAGGACTTGAAAAGAAAACCAGCGGTGAGCTTTTCATTGGTGGGAAAAATATTTCATCCATGAGCAACAAACAGATTGCAAGAATAATACAGCCGGTTTTTCAAGATCCCTATTCATCTTTAAATCCACGTAAATCCATATCCAAGATTATCTCTCTGCCCTTAAGAGCACAAGGGCTTTCAAAGGGGGCTTCTGATATTGAACAAAAGGTGGATGAGATCATGGAGATTGTGGGACTGGCTCCCAGGCTTAAACATAATTATCCCAACCAATTGTCCGGCGGCCAGCGCCAGCGGGTTGCAGTGGCAAGGGCTCTTATCATGCGGCCCGAGGTGGTGCTTTGCGATGAACCCACTTCTGCCCTGGATGTTTCCGTCCAGGCCCAGATTCTAAATATGCTCCTGGATCTTAGATCGAAATTAAACCTGACCTATCTGTTCATCAGCCACGATCTGGCTGTGGTGGAACACATTGCCACCCATGTGGCAGTAATGTATCTGGGCAGGATTGTGGAAGAAGCAAGGGCTGAGGATTTGTTTGACAATCCCTGCCACCCCTATACCCAGGCGCTTTTAGCATCTGTGCTGACACCTGATCCAACCATGGGATTGCCCGAAGTTCATCTGGGCATAGAATATCCCAACCCCATTGATCCGCCGTCAGGATGTACCTTCCACCCACGATGTGTTAAACGCAAGGAAAAATGTTCTAAGGTTGCGCCTGAACCTGTTGTTAAATCAGGCCGACTTGTGGAGTGTCATTATCCAAGTAATTTTTAAAACCAAGGAGTTCTAAAATATGAGCAGAAACGGGGCAATAAGCCGCGCAGAACAATTTTTTGATG
>JAHJDU010000329.1 GCA_018812385.1 Pseudomonadota bacterium | reverse complement strand
TTTAATTTTATCATTTTTAAAATATATTTTCAGCGGAACCAGTGTATACCCTTTTTCTTTAATTTTACTCCAAAGTTTTCTGATTTCATATCCATGAAGTAAAAGCTTTCTGGTTCTATGGGTTTCGTGATTGGTATAATAGGCATATTTGTATGGTGAAATATGCAATTGTCTTAAAAAAATTTCACCATTTTTTATATCTGCATACGAATCTTGAAAACTGACCTTTCCCTCTCGGATGGATTTAACTTCCGATCCTGTCAGAACAATCCCTGCTTCATATTCTGATTCAATCTGGTAATTGTGCCGGGCTTTTTTATTGGTGGCAATTAATTTAATATATTCTGAGGTCATTGATTATTCACCGCTTCGCCAAAAGGAAGTATTCCTTTATATTCTTCCAAAATAAAATCAGAAATTTCTTGAACACAATTTAGATTCATTATTTTTTTCACACTATTTCTTGCTTTCTTAGTATCAAGATCTCGAATCATTCTTTTAACCACTGGAATGGAGGCTGAATTCATGGAAAAATCTGTCAGGCCCATACCAACCAGAACAGGTATATTAATTGGATCGCCTGCCATTTCACCACACATTACAAGGTCAATCCCTTTTTTCTTTGCTGCATCATATGTCATTTTTATCATTTTTAACACGGCGGGATTCAGTGCCTGGTATAGGTGAGCTACCAGGCTGTTATTCCTGTCAATGGCCATGGAGTATTGAATCAGATCATTTGTTCCAATGCTGAAAAAATCCACATGGTCCGCAAGGTGTTCGGCAATCATTACTGCTGATGGAACTTCAATCATAACTCCCAGGGGAATATCCTTATTAAAAATTTTATCTTCACATTCAAGTTCAAAAATGGCCTTATTCATTATTTGTTTGACCTGAATAATTTCTTCAACACAGGAAATCATGGGTATCAGCATTTTTATATTTCCAAATGCCGCTGCCCTGAAAATAGCTTTTAATTGTGTGATAAAAATATCTTCATTTTCAAGGCAGAACCTTACTGCTCGCAACCCTAAAGCAGGATTGGCCTCTTCAATGGTTGTCAGATATGGATTAACCTTATCTCCATTAATATCAAGTGTCCTGATAGTAACACTTTGTGGACTCATTAACTCGACAAGCTCTTTGTATTTGCATAAAAGCTCATCTTCAGTCGGGAACCGTTTTAAATCAAGATATAAAAATTCGGTTCTGAACAGACCGATACCAATAGCCCCATAATCTTTTGCTGCAACAACTTCTTCCACAAGTTCAATATTGGCCATGAGATTTAAGGAAACGCCATCTTTTGTTACGGCAGGCAGATGGCTCTCTCTTTCTAAACCAGCTCTATATTCTTCAAATCTAACCATCCGCTCTTCGTACTCAAAGAGTGTATCTTCGTCAGGATTGATGATCAGTGTTCCAGAAGAACCATCAACAATTAAAATATCATCATTTTCAACACTGACCGTTGCAAGACCTAGCCCAAGAACAGAAGGAATCCGTAATGCTTTTGCAATAATACTTGTATGGGAATCCTTCCCTCCACGGTCAGTGACAAAACCCTTTACCCGCTCAAGCTGTATCTGACTGGCATCAGCAGGCGATAAATCATGAGCTACAATGATGACGCGTTTATTTATATCTGAAATCTTAATATCCTGGGCTCCAACAAGGTATGACATGATTTTGTCTGATACCTGAACAATATCATTCGCCCTGGCCTGCAGATAGATATCATCAATCTGCTGGAAGATGGCTTTTACTTTTCTTGATACTTTTCTCAATGCCCATTCAGCATTTATTTTTTCATTGGAAATAGTCTCAATGGTCTTGCCATAAAGCATCTTATCTTTAAAGAGCACCATATGTGTTTCAAGAATATTTAAATTTTCTCCCAAATCTTTATCAAGGGAATCAATTACTTTGGCATGGTCATTTTTTGCTTTTGAAACTGCCTGTTTGAATCGGTCTATTTCTCTGGATACCTGTACATCACTGACGGGATACCTTTTAGTGATATTAACACCTTCTTTATCAACAATATAGGCCTTACCAATGCAAATACCGGGGGAACCGCTGATCCCTTTGATAATTATCTGTTCTGACTTTGAAATATTCATCATTATATTTCTCCAAAGCCGGATTCAAAAAAATCAAAGATATGTTCAAGAATCATCATATCTTTCTGATTTTCAATTTCAATCACAATTTTTGTTCCTTTCACAGCACACA
>JAHJDU010000028.1 GCA_018812385.1 Pseudomonadota bacterium | reverse complement strand
TAAGAATGCCTTTTGGGAAAAAAAGCGCTTTTCCCATATTGGAAAGCATTTCAAAAATGTGGGGATTGGATCCGTTAATAATTTTGTTTAAATCTTTTGCAATTGGATTCATAAGTCACTCTTTTAAAATTGTTGATAGATAAAATTTAAATCTAAAAAAAAACTCTGCGGCTTTATTAAGATAAAAACCACAGAGTTTAAATAAAACTGAAGTATAAAGTTTATCTTCTTTTGGATGCCTTTATTGGGTTGATCTTTTGTTTTTTGGCAGCTTCAGCGATTTTAATATGGGTTGCAATATTACAATTTCCATTTTTCCATTTTAATGAAGGATCAGGAACAGCAGTGCAATATACTCCGGTTTGAAATTCTGAAGATCTCGCACATCCCATGCATTCATCAATTATGGACAGACATGCTCCTTCATTGTAGCTGCAGCCCTTTTTCGTCATGAATAAGCAGTCGTCGCCTTCCCTGATAGTTGTACAAATCATAATAATAATCCTGTATATTAATACTGTAGTTTGAAGTTATAGAAATAAAGAAACCCGTTGTTTTCTTTATCATCTTATTTTTTATTATTTTTCTATAAACCTTGCTCAGATATCACAATTTTAAAAAAGTGTCAATATTTGAGTTCTTTTCAATTCATAATTTTTTTATATTAAAAATAGCTTGAGTATTGTATATAAAAAACAATAATGCAAACTTTACAACCCATAAAAATGAGATAGTATTTCATCATGATAATAGATAAAGCAAAAGAAGTATTAAAAATAGAAGCCGACAGTATCCTGCAATTAACCAATAAAATTGGTCCATCCTTTGAAACACTTGTTAATGCAATATGCAGTTCCAGGGGTCGGGTTATTATTTCCGGCATAGGAAAATCAGGTCTGATTGGTAAAAAAATCGTTGCCACTCTCGTCAGTACTGGAACGAATTCAATGTTTTTACATCCGGTTGAAGCCCTTCATGGGGATCTGGGTATGGTCAGCAAAGAGGATGTTTTTATCGCTATTTCCAACAGCGGTGAAACCAGTGAGCTTAACCAATTGCTCCCGGTGATCAAAGATATCGGGTGCAGACTTGCGGGATTTACAGGAAATCTTAACTCCACCATGGCCAAATCATGTGATATTGTTATTGATACAGGAGTTGAAAAAGAAGCCTGTCCCTTTAATATGGCTCCGACAGCCAGCACAACGGCCCAGCTTGCCATGGGGGATGCCCTGGCTGTTGTATTGATTACCAAAAAAAAATTCAAAAAGAGTGATTTCATGAAATCCCATCCAGGAGGAATGCTGGGGCAGCGCCTTTCATGCAGGGTTGGTGAAATTATGTTTGAAACCTCACTTTCACCATGGGTTTTGACAGGATCTTTAATGAGCCTTGCTATAGAACAAATGGAGAAATTCAAGTTAGGTGCGGTGATTGTTCTGGATAAAGAAAAGAAACTGAAAGGGATTATCACTGATGGAGATATAAGGCATTGCATAGCCAGCAATAAGGCTGATTTAAAAACTCAAACAGTAGACATGGTAATGAGTTCAAATCCACATGCATTATATGCTGAGTCTTTTTTATATGAAGCATTAAATCTTATGGAGAAATATCAAATTACTGTGCTTCCCATTGTTGATAAAGACAACCGAATTGACGGACTTTTACATTTACATGATATCCTTGGAAAAGGATCTTTTCAATTTAATGGGGGGGTCAATGAATAACTTTGATTTCAACACAGATATCCCAACCCTTGGCAAAGCAAAAATTATCTCTCCGCTTAAACGTCACACAAAATCAGGAGAACCTGTCAAAAGGTTTGTTTCAGACGAAGCAAGAATAATTGTTAATGTTCAAACAGATCATATAGCAGCAAATCAGAATAAAATTATCAGTTTTGAGATGGCAGGCCCCAGGGAAAAAATTTACTTTGATCCAAGCAAACTGAAATGTGTTATTGCAACCTGTGGGGGGTTATGCCCTGGATTAAATGATATTATCCGGTCCATCGTATTGGAACTTCATCACATATATAATGTTAAAGCAATTTATGGAATCAAACATGGGCTTCAAGGATTTATACCTGAGTTTGAACATGAGGTAAAGGATTTAAACCCTGGTTCTGTTTATGGAATCCAGAATACAGGCGGATCCATGTTAGGTTCTTCAAGGGGAACCCAGGATATCGGTATAATCGTTGATTGTCTGGAAAGGATGAGCGCCGGCATTCTTTTTTTGGTAGGTGGTGGTTTGGGAATATTTTATCAAATGCAAACAGATTCATCTGGAGATATAGTAATAAAAGCACTAAGCTCAAAAGTAATTCCTTCAATTGTTGCTTATGGTAAAGTAACAGAGATAAATGGCCGTGACATAACCATATTTTACAGTGGAGAAACCTTAACTGTTCCTATAGCAAGCGACGCCCAGGTCTCTTCTTTTGGCCAAACT
>JAHJDU010000328.1 GCA_018812385.1 Pseudomonadota bacterium | reverse complement strand
CGTGTTTGGGCGAGAAGTTGCCCATATACAAGGCGCAAAAAATCTTGAAACCGGAGTGTACTACTGTACATGAGGCCCGATTTATAATTTGGCAAGATTTTGCAGCAACGCAGTAGATGGGTGAGTTTGTGAGCATTGCTCCTCTACGAGCCGTTCAAACACTATTTATACAAATAAAGACAACTGATCACGCCTGGCATCAGCATGCTGGATGGTTACCTGGACAATATCTCCGTTCTTGAGTCTGATGCCGCTTGGGGGAAGTTTTGCTTCAAGCATAAACTCCTTGATCAGTACATTATAGTGATCCCTGTGACAATCAAGGACCAGGGCTTCATAAGCAGTTCCCCTTTTGGATTCCAGGTACTTGGTGATCCAGTATCGCTTTCTTGATGCCTGCACCCGGCCGGCATTGGCAATGGCCGGTGAAATGGACTGGAGAATTGTTTCAAGTTCAGCCTTGGAATAAGCTTTGCCATATCCGAATATAGCCTTTATCTGCCGTTGCGTCAGAAGGTCATGATATCTTCTTATGGGGGATGTGGCAGTAACATATGCTTTAACACCCAGACCTGAATGGTTTTCCGGATCTGTTCCGACTATTGCACGGCTTAATTGTTTTCTTTGCATGAAATTTAATGTCAATGATGTTTCAATGCCTTTGAAAAGTCTTTGTTTGGGTTGTGCCTGGGATCGGAAAACAGCAGGCATGTTGTTGTTTGAAAGGAATTCAGCCATCAGGGAGTTGGCAAAGATCATCATTTCAGACACCAGCATGCGCGAGGGATTTTCCCGATCAATTTTTAAATATCCAATATCCTTATTTTCTTCAAGCCATACATTTACTTCCGGCAGGGTGATCTGGATAGCACCGGCCTTAAGCCTTTTTTCCCGCAAGAGTGTCGCAATTTTATAGAGGGTGGTAATGGGATCATTCTTACCATTCAACAGGTTTGCCTCAGTATAACTCATCTGTTTATGGACCTTGATGATACTGGGAATAATAGTGTAATCCTGAATTTCAAAAAATCGGCTCATCTTAACGATGGTGCTGATACCTGGTCTTATTGCATTTTCTTTCAGGCTGCAAAGATCCTCGGAAAGTTGGGGAGGTATCATGGGCAGTTTATCATCGGGCATGTAAATGGAACTGGCCCGCTCCCGAGCCGATAGATCAATGGGGTCATTGGATTTAATATAGGCATCAACATCAACGATATGTATTCCCAGCCTATATCCATTTTCCGTATTTTCAAGACTTATGGCATCATCAAAATCAAGGGTGGACTGACCATCAATAGTGATTAACGGGATATCTGTCAGGTCCTGTCTTAAGGGGTCATCAAAAAAATTATTCTGAGCAGCCGTCAGTTTTTTTTCATGTTCCAGCACATCCCTGGAAAATACCGTGGGGATTTGCAGGGCCAGAAGATTGATATTCTCATTTTGATCCCAGATCCCAGACTGTACAAATATATTAAACAATTGTTCAGGCGAATTAATGGATGATTTTTTGATAATATTTTTGGCCACCAAATGGGAATCAAAATTATTGTTGAACAGGTAATAGGATTTTAAAATATCAATAATATCCTGGTCAATCTCCGTGCTGCTGCCGTTTTTATTATTCAAAACCGCATCGATCCATGTAGCGCCTCTCTGGATCTGCAGCTCCTTTTTATCAGCATCTTTTATCTGTCGTTTTTTTGCGTTAACCTGTTCAGGCGTATAAGGGATAAAAAATGTTTTGTTGAATTTAAAATACATCCGGTCATAAAAAAAGGCTCTGATTACAGCTGCTTCATTATCCGAGGTCAGGGGGGGATCAAAACAAAAAAGGGTCATGGTTGAGATATCAATGTCTCCAGACTCTTCATTAAGGAGTTCCCATAATTCCTTAATGTTTATGGCTTCAGAAAGTGTTTTGCGATTTTGGGAAAGCTGTTTTAACTGTGTAACAATAGAGTCCCTGGAAATGGAAGTGTCAAGGCACACCTGTGATATATGCGATAACCGGTTTTTAGAAAAATTGACTTCCCGATTATTCTCATTTAATAATTTTAATTTGTCTTTTTCTTCCTGTAATATGACAGCACAAATTATTTTTTGCTGTTCAATATACTCTACAATATTGTCTTTTATCATGATTCCAACAATAGCAGGAAGGGGGGGGATTGTCAAATAAACAAAAGGTGTGAAAAACTTGTAAATTATCCAAGGATACGATAAATAATGCCATGGTAAACAAAGAGAAAAAAGAGAAAAAAGAAAAAAAAGCTTTAAAACAGCAGAATAAAAATGATCTGCCCGTTTTTGATTCTGATCATGATTTTTTAAGGGCATTTATAAAAAAGGATGAAATAAAGACAAAATATCAGGAAGATAATGGTATTGATCCCCGAAAAAAAACTCAAATAAATAAGCATGGGATAGAGGTTATTGATACACTGCCCGTTGATCATGATTTTACAGAAAGCAAAGAGAACTTTTCTGAATTATTGGAAGAATCCTTTAAAAAAAGAAAAGTAATACCTGCAAATAAACCATCACCCATGCCCATAAAAAAAAGATTGAAGCGGTATCCACCAGTTGAAGCTGAACTGGATCTTCATGGATACAACACCATTGGCGCCCAGGTGAAAACCCGTTCATTTATAACATCTTGCAAAGACCAGGGTTTTTTTACCTTAAGAATTATTGTTGGCAAAGGGCTTCATTCAGACACAGGCCCTGTGTTGCCCGATGTTGTCGAAGATGTGGTAAAGGGAATGAAAAAACAGGATCAGGTGATTTTTTATGAATGGGATAAGAAAAAGAAAACCAGAAGTGGTGCATTAATCGTATATCTGAAACAATTTGAACAATTTGAATGATTATTTTTTCCTGAGTTGATACTTTGCAACTGCCTGGTTGTGTTCCTGGATAGTTTTTGAAAATTGATGGGTTGTATCTTTCTTAGAGACAAAAAAAAGATATTCACTATGAACAGGATTAAGGGCAGCTGCAAGGGATTTGGCGCCGGGGTTTGCAATGGGCCCTAAAGGAAGCCCTATGATTTGATATGTATTGTAAGGGGTTTTCATCTTAAGGTGTTTTTTTTTAATATTACCATCAAAATTTTTTATGCCATATATGACTGTGGGATCACTTTCCAGTCGCATGTTTTTTTTCAACCGGTTATGAAAAACCGAAGAGATCAAGGGCCTTTCCAAAGCATCTCCTGTCTCTTTTTCAATAATGGATGCAAGGGTCACAATGTCGTGGACAGAAAAGCCCATTGTTTTTGCCCGGGCTTGCCATTCTTTAGTGAAAATATTGTTAAAATGCTCCACCATGGTTGTAATGACAGTCTTACAATCAGTATTTTTAGGGAAAAAATAAGTATCTGGAAAAAGATAGCCTTCCAGAGTTATTGCCTTGATCCCAAGGGAAAGAATAAAGGATGTATCATGGCAAAGATCTATAAATTCTTCTTTTCTGCAAAAACTTTCCTTTTCAACCAATGTGGCAATTTCATTTATATTCATGCCTTCGGGAATGGTTATTCTGTATAATTTTACTTTGCCTTTTAAAAAGATCTCAAGTATTTGCTCCGGGGATTTGGAAGCTGACAGAATATATTCTCCTGCCTGAAGTTTTTTCTCAACTTTTTTATATTTTGTGAATAATTTAAAAAAGGTTTTATTTGATATAATGGATTCGGTTTTAAGGTTTTGGGCAATGATGGCAAGACTTTGGCCCGGCTTAATTGAAAACACTTTTTCAGCAGATAGAGGATTGAAAGGCTCTTTAACAAAAGATGATATTTTAAGATAAAATAAATGCCCTCCGACAACCAGGAAGATAACAAGGGTGAAAAAAGCAATGAATAGAATTTTTAATTTGTTTTTTGCCATGTCTTTTTGAGAAGCACAAACAATAAAAGGGTATCATTTCCTGATACCCTTTTACTATTATGATGATCTAAAGTACAGGTTTAAATCAAGAGGTGCCTGCCATTGGAAAGTCAGTGTCTGGATTATAGCAGATTCGGCAGCAGTTCAGACATCTTTGTGCTTCTTTGAGGGCTGCATCTTCCGGCAGAACAAGATCAACCTCAATCATGGAACCAAGCCGTTGAGCAACGTGAATCTCCGGCATTTTAGCCCGGGCTGACTTTTTAATGCCATTAACTTTTGTAAAAATGGATTCAGGAATTCGTTTTTTCTGTAAAGAATTTTTCACAGGTTCAACGGGTTCCCCTTTCAGGAACAGGTCAATGGATCTTGCAGCACGTCTTCCGCTGCCAATGGCATCAACAACAAGGGCTGGTCCTGTGGCAGAATCTCCTCCCGTAAAAATATAAGGTATGGAAGACTGCAGAATTGCAGGATCATTGTCAATGGTATTCCATCTTGTCAGTTCCAGTTCTGCCATTCTTGGAAGGGTATCCTGTTTTTTAAAGGAAGCATCCGGGGACTGACCAATGGCTGAGATAACCATGTCTATTGCAAGAAGGGTTTCAGAGCCTTGGACTGGTTCTGGTCGACGTCTGCCACTGGCATCCGGCTCTCCCAGTTCCATTTTAAGATATTCAAGATGGGTGACCTTGCCATTGTCATCGCCAACAACCTTTGTAGGTGCGGCAAGGAAAACAAAGTTGATCCCTTCCTCTTCCGAGGCTACAATTTCAACCTCATTGGCCGGCATTTCTTTTCTGGTTCTCCTGTAAACTATGTAGACTTTATCAAGACCAAGCCTTAGAAGGGTTCTTGCACAGTCCACGGCAGTATTCCCTCCGCCAACAACGGCAGCGGTTTTACCAAGCTTTATTTTTTCACCGCTGGAAATTCTCTGCAGAAAATTAATTCCCTTAAAGCATCCATTAAGATCTTCCCCTTCTATACCCAGAGCATAATCTTCCCAGGCACCAATCCCGAGGAATACGGCATTATATCCGGAAGCCATCAATGATCCAAGTCCGAAATCAGTGCCAAATCTTACATTGGTAAAGGATTTGATTCCAAGGTCGAGAATTCCCTGGATTTCCCATTCCAGAACCTTTTTGGGAAGCCTGTATTCAGGGATTCCGTATCTGATAATGCCGCCAAGTTTAGGCATGGCCTCAAAGATATCCACCTTGTGACCGATCCTGCGTAAAAAGAATGCACAGGAAAGCCCGGCAGGTCCGCCACCGATTACAGCCACTTTTTTATCTGTATCAGGAGCGCATTTAATGGGAATTCTGGAACCTGAATTCATTTCAAAGTCTGAAGCAAATCGCTTGAGCTGATTTATGGAAACCGGTTCATCTTCAATTCCCCTTCTGCAATCATTTTCACAGGGATGGGGACAAACCCTTCCACAGGCAAGAGGCAAAGGATTTCTCATGCGGATGGTCTGGACAGCCTCTTTATATTTGCCTGCTTTGATCTGATTGATATATTTTGGGATATTGATTTCAGCAGGACATGTCTGGGCACAGGGTGCCAGAGCATCATGTGTCTGATTAAACTTCATGAGTTGTTCGGAAAGGGTTGTTACCTTTATAATATCTTTTGGGCAGGCCTGCTGGCAGGCACCGCAGCCCACGCATTTGTCATCATCCACAACAGGATGGCCGTTGGCTCCAAGTTTGACAGCATTAAATTGACATGCTTTTACACAATCGCCAAGACCGATACATCCCACAGTGCAAACCCGGTTGCCGCCAAATACAGCAGCCATGGCTTTACAGGAGGAAATTCCCATATAGATGTATTTATCATCGGCTCGATTTCCGCCCTCACACATATTATAGGATAACAGGCTTTCAGCAGAGCCTGCATCTACACCCATTATTTTTGCAACTGCTTCCACCCCTTCCTGGTTCGATATAACACATACAGAAGGCGGCGCTAAGCCATTTACAACGGCTTCGGCAGCAGCTGAACATCCAGCATATCCGCAACCACCGCAGTTTGCGGCGGCAAGGCTATTTTCCACCTGTGCAATTCTCGGGTCTTCATATACATAAAAGACCTTGGATGAAAGGCTTAGTACAATACCGCACACAGCACCGATGCCTAACATAAACAATAAAGCTGGGATCATAATTTCACCTTATATTTGTAAATATTCCCTGTTAATGGCAACCGCCTGAAGGATTATTTCAATTTTTTTTAAACCATTCCTTTAAAAGACATAAATGTCAAAGCAATAATGCCTGCAGTTACAAGCCCGATGGATGTATCCTGCAGGGGTTTTGGAACTCTAGCCAGACTGATTCTTTCCCTGACGCCGGCAAAAAGAATGAGCGCAAGCCCAAATCCAACAGCATATGCAAATGAGGATACAGCGGCTTCAAGAAAGGTATACTCTTCTTTAATATTGATCAGGCAGACACCCATGACAGCACAATTGGTTGTGATGAGCGGCAGAAAAATTCCCAGGCCCGCATAAAGAGCCGGAATACTTTTTTTCAAAAACATTTCCACGAACTGGACCAGAGATGCAATGACCAGAATAAAGGAAACAGTACGCAAATATTCAAGGTTAAGGGCCTTTAAAAGGTAAATATCTACAACCCATGTGATAAGGCCAGCCAGAACCAGGACAAAGACAACTGCCATTGACATGCCTATGGCAGTTTCCATTTTTTTGGATGTGCCAAGGAACGGACAGTTCCCAAGGAACTGGGCAAGGAGAATGTTGTTGATAAAGATACAGCTTATTGCAAGGACGAATAGATCACCCATATTATTATCTCCTTTTTATTTTTTACCGATAAGGTTCATCATACAGAGCATGAGTCCAAGACCCACAAAAGCGCCGGGCGCTTCTATCATGAACTGGAATGGCAGAAAGTTGGCTCCCATTTCAAAAACAGGGAGTCCTTCCCAAATGGTAAGGGTTCCGTTTCCTAAGAATTCTCTGACAGCACCCAGGGCAGCAAGGGACAGGGTAAATCCAATGCCAATACCCAGTCCGTCAGCAACAGACAGAATAGGGCCATTCTTGCTGGCAAAAGCTTCTGCCCTGCCGAGAACGATACAGTTTACAACTATGAGGGGAATGAAAATACCCAGTTTCAGGAACAATTCATATGTATAAGCCTGCATCACCAGCTCCACAATGGTAACAAAGGTTGCTATGATGACTATATAACAGGCTATTCTGACTTTTGACGGAATAACGTTTCTGAGAAGGGATATTAAAAGATTGGAGAACACCAGAACAAAGGTAGTTGCAACTCCCATCCCGATTCCGTTTTCAACTGATTTTGTAACAGCAAGGACGGGGCAAAGTCCCAAAACCAGCCTGAAAGGAGGTAACTCAGCCCAGAGTCCTTTTGTAAATTCTTTTGCTAAGGATTGTGCCATATTTTTTTTCTCCTAAAATATTTTGCCTTATTTCATCTGTTTGACAATTTCAGGTTTTAGTTTCTGATAAATTTCTTTTGCCTGGGCAGCAGCAACACTAACTCCTTTTGAGGTAACAGTTGCACCGGACATGGCATCAATAACACCACCATCGCCTTTAAGGGCAAAATTTGTGTCCATTTTAAGTCCTGAAAATTGAGAGACAAAGGAAAGGTCGTCCTTAGCCCTTGTTCCGATTCCCGGGGTTTCGGAATGGGTTGTCACCCTTACATCCACAATCTCGTCCGTAGAAAGGTTGATGCCCACCATCAGACCGATGGGGCCACCAAAAGCGCCTCCTTTTGTTTCAAAAGCTATTGCTTTTGAACCATCAGAAAGAAGAGTTGGGAAAATCTGTAATTCAATGTCTTCGGTTTTTATTGTAAATCTTTCCGCCAGAGGATCATTGGTCGCTTCTGGAAATATATCCTGAATGGCAGGGGCTTTCTGAAATTTTAAGATCTGATTTTCAATTTGAACCTCGGTTCCTGATTTTACTGCAGCAAGCAGGCCGCCTGAAACAGCTGTCAATACGGTTAAAACAACAATCATACTAATCATTTCACGCATTGTTTGCTCCCTTTCCCAAAGCTTTTGGTCTAATTTTGTCGATGAGGGGGTTTACAAGATTCAATAACAGGATCGCCAAAACGGTACCATCAGCATAGACGCCAATATTTCTCATCAATATAATAATTGCAGCAGCAGAAAATCCGTAAATAAGCATGGGAATCCTGTTTGCCGGAGAGGATGAAGTTTCCGTGGCAAGAAAAAAAGCTCCGATCAGCGTATATCCTGAAAAAAGATGGAGTATGGGTCCTGCATAGGTATCCGGGTTTACCATGCTGAAGCACAAGGCTGTTACAATGATACCTGCAATAAATGAAGCCGGAATTTCCCACCGGATATATCCCCTTAAAATCAGGTAGATACCGCCGATAATCAAGCCAAGTCCAAAAGTGGAACCGATTGCCCCAACCTGCTTGCCCATAATAAGATCGCCCAGGGGGAAAAAATCTGCTACGGCATTGGCTCCCTGGAATTTCAGGGCTGCCAGAGGTGCAAGTGCGGTAAAATTGAATTCATAATTGATATATGCAGCATCAAAGTCAAAAAAGACCTTCCAGGAAAGCATTAAAAAGGCCATTCCCACGAGAGCCGGGTTAAACGGGTTTGCTCCGATACCACCGAAAATCATTTTGCCGATAACCACAGCAACAAAGGTTCCGGTAATCACAAGCCACCAGGGTGATGTGGCCGGAAGCATCATGCCGAAAATAAGTCCGATAACAGCAGAATCCAGATCGCCGATAGTGATCTTCTTTTTGGATAGGACATTTAATATAAGTTCCCAGGCCATGGCACTGGAAAGAGATAGCGCAAGCACACCAACGGCTGGTGCGCCGAACTGAATAATACCGAAAATGACTGCTGGAAGGGTGGCAATCATTATATTCAGGTTCATTTTAAAAAGACTATCTCCATCATGCCAGAAAGGTGCATGGGATACTGTTAATTTATTATTATTCATTGACAGTCTCCATTTCAAACCTCTGCTCTAAGTTTTAAAAGCTCATGTTT
>JAHJDU010000027.1 GCA_018812385.1 Pseudomonadota bacterium | reverse complement strand
GACAGTCTCCATTTCAAACCTCTGCTCTAAGTTTTAAAAGCTCATGTTTGCCAAGCCGGATATATTGGAATAAAGGTATCTTTGCGGTACAGACGTATGCGCAGAGACCACATTCAATGCAAGAAGCTATGTCATATTTATCAGCAGCCTCTTCATACAGGTCAGCTTCAAGGTATCTTACCAGAATATTCACAGGGACATTTGCAGGGCAGATCCGAAGACATTTGCCACAATTCACACATGGATAATCTGATACCTCAGGGATAATATCCCGGTCCTGAATCATCACTGTGTCCATATCAGGTTGGACTGGATGGAGATGGGTGTAAGTTGAAAATCCCATCATGGGCCCACCAATTACAATTCTGTCCTGATCATTGACAAAAATACTAAAGGCCTTGAAAATTTTATGTAAAGGCGTTCCAATGGTGGCCTTGACCCTGTATCGAGCCCCCTTTTTTCCAATCACTGTCAGGATTTTTTCAAAATTAGCCGATTTTGTTTTGTATGCTTTGGCTAAAGAAACAACGGCTTCAGCTGAGATAAAACAAACCCCTATATCTTCTGGTTTTTTACCTGCAGGAAGGATCATGTTTAAATGATCTTTTAAAATCATTGCCGGCAAATTAGAAGGATATTTTAAAGCGGTTTTGAATACCTTAATCGAATCAAATCCTTCTTTAATATTTAAGCCTTCAGGTATAGTGATACAAAATTTAGGAACATGGGTTATCTTTTTTAAAATCTTTGCTCCCTCTTTTATCTCATCCAAAAATTTAAAGATTACATATTGATTGGTTGTTGATAAAAGATCTGTGTCAGCACAGGTAATGACAATGGTATTGATCTTAACATCATCTTTGGCAAGGATTTTTAGCGGCGGTGCTCCCGGAAGTGTCCTTAAATATTGGTCAGCAGAGGCAATGTCATCCTTTAAATCATAGGTTGCAGAATCTGTTTTTGTTGTCTGGCTCTGATCATTTTTGATAACAAGATAGGTGGATGTGTTGCCAAAATCATTTGAATAGACATCAATGAAGGTTATGGTTCCTGTTACAGGGGAAATTGTATATTCTGTACTGTCATTGTACAGGCATAGTTTTTCTCCCTTTTCAACGGCATCCCCTTTTTTTATTAAAGCTTGCCTTGTACTGTCAATGGGCTCATTCAATAATAAAATAAGGTTGGGCGGTATGGGTATTGATTCCAGCTCTTTGGGATCCGGTTCCACAAGATCATAGTTGAGCCTGGGTTGGGATAAGGTAAAAAAAGATCGTTTAATCATAATAAGTCCTTGTTTTGTAAAAAGCTTAAGATCATTCAGTATAGTTAATAATTAAGATGTAAAAATCAAAATTCATTATAATGAATGACACGAATTACATTCTACCGGACCTGCGGCAAGGTCTTCATGGCATCCCTGACACTGAGCATGAAATGCATCAGCCCTTGATAGTAAGTCTCCATCACCAGTCTCTTCATGGCACTCACTGCAGTTGTAGGTCTCATCATTTTCAATGTTATGATGGCAGTCCAGGCAATCTTGAGTATAATCGCCTACGTGCACGGAATGGGTGAATAAAACTTTACCGGCTTTGCTCTGAAACATTATCCTTACTGGATTCTCAGGTACAGGGGGGGTAAAAGAAGCATAGCATATAATCCCTGTGATCAGAAATATGACCATAATGAATATAGCTATTTTTAGGTCTCGTTGTGACGTCATAATATTTCTCTCTTATCTAAGGGTTTGAGTTCATGAGGCAAACCCACAACTAGCCAGCGTATATATTATATTGTATCTATCTTGGCAAGAAAAAAAAAATTAATTTTAAGGTATGGAACAACCGGCAGGAATGGCATTGGATTTTTTTCTGACAAGGAAAGGTTTATACTCTTCTTTCTCTGCAAGAGAGTTGTTTTTTTTTCGGATAATATAAAAAGAAAATCCAAAAAATAAAAACCCGAAAATCATGGAAACAAAGGATGGGTCCATGTGAAAAGAAGGTGCAAGGCTGTTTCCGATCAATGCGCCGATGAGCAGTAGAATAATGGGAAATACATATAAAAGAAATGTTAAAAAAAGCATGGGTCTGGTTTCAAGTCCAATGACCACATGGTCACCTTCCCCGACACCAAGCGTGTTTTTAACCGTGACGGTCATTTCTTTTTGAGAGTTTTCTGTCCCGCAGCTTCCTTTGGACGAGCAGGCCTCACAGGCGCCGGATCTGGTTGTTTTTATCCAGGCAATGGACGGGTTTGACTTGGTTACAATTCCGTTTTCAGTTATCATGATTCAATCCTTGTTATCGTGATTTATTCTTTCGTTAAAGGATAGAACCGATATATAATGATGTCAATTTTTTTATTGTTTTTTCTTGACAAAAAATTACCGCTGATATAATCTCTTCAGGTCTTGTTCAAAGGCGCTGCTCCCCAGTAGCTCAGTTGGCAGAGCAATTGGCTGTTAACCAATGGGTCCGCGGTTCAAATCCGTGCTGGGGAGCCAACCAAAATAAATACTATCCCGATAATTAATTTTATCGGGATTTTTTATTTTTGGTCAATTTAATACACATTTTTTAATTCCGGGGTACATCTACCCAGGGAACGTGCGTGCAGCGAACCGGTTCGGGGCATCATGATCCGGATGCGGGTGGGCGTTTTAAAAAAACAATCCATCCCTGTCGTATTTATGGATATATAAAATCAGAACAATTGACTTATTAAAGTCGATAAGTTATTATTTGTAATAATGTGGCACATATTTGAACATAAAGATTTTGCAAAACAATGCAAAAAGGCTCCGCAGCAAGTACTGAAAAAATACGAACTGTGGAAGAATCTTGTTTTCAGGCATGGCCCCGACATCCTGAAAGAATTTCCTGGATATAATGATGAAAAACTTAAAGGGAAACGAAAAGACCAGCGGTCGTCACGATTAAGTTTGAAATACAGAGTGGTTTATTCGATCAACGATGAAGAAGTTTCTGTTTATGTACTGGAAATAACGCCGCATAAATATTAAAATCAGGAGGGTAATATTTTGGAAAAAAATTTTATTCCAGCCCAAAAACGTGCCTCTGTCACAACAGGTGATGTTATTCGCATGCTCAGGGAACTTAAGGGATGGACACAGGAAAAACTGGCAGCACTTTCAGGTGTTAATGCCAAGAATATCAGTCTGCTTGAAAACAACAAGGTGGATATCGGCAAAAAACGGGCGGAACAAATTGCAAATGCCTTTGGCGTACACCCTTCAATCATTATGTTCCCAGAGTATGAGGCTGATTTAATTCAAATGGTTGCATAATCAGATACATCCGGTGAAAACCTTGCCCTAAAAAGAAAGATAAGTAAGGTGTCTCTGGAATTATGGAATTAGAATTTGTCGAATTCCCCCGAATTACGAATTACTCCCCGGAATTAATAATTTTTTTTGGGAAAGCCACCATATCAAGTGCAGGTCTGATCGGGTGTTTTACTTTATCAATTTATGGATAATCAGTAGAACAAGGTAGGCTGATCCGCTTAAGACAATGATGGTGGGGCCGCTGGAAAGGCTGAATGAATAGCTCACCCCAAGGCCAGTCCAGATAAAAAAAAGGCATAATAAACAAGAATACAGCATCATCTGCCACAGTCTTTTTGCATAAAATGAGGCAATGGCCGGAGGGATGGTCAGAAGAGCAATCACCAGCACAATCCCCACGATCCTGACCAGAAGCACGATGGTCAGAGCAGTTAAGATGAGCAGCAAAAGATAGAAAAAACTGGTATTAATCCCTCTTAATAGTGTGAATTCACTGTCAAAACAAACACCGAAAAACCTGTTGAAAAAAAGGATGGACAGACAAAGGACAAAGGCATCCAGGCATGCAACATACAAAAGATCTTTGCTTGAAATCAACAGGATATCGCCAAACAGATAGGATGCAAGATTGAAATAACCGGGTGTCATGTCAATGAGCAGGATACCTGATGCCATGCCCACGGCCCAGAGCGTACCGATAATGGTGTCTTCTCTCTCCTTTGCATGAAGGCTGACAAGTCCCACGGTAACAGCTGCAATGATGGCAGCAAGCACTGCCCCTAACATGGGATCAAACCATGTAAGGCCTATATTTACCTGAAGAAAAAGTGCCAGCCCAATGCCGCCAAAGACACAATGGGAAATGGCTCCGGCAAGGTATCCGATTCTTTTTGTGGTGACAAATGTTCCAATTATGCCAAAGGAAATGGAGGCCAGACAGCCCATGATAAATGCATATTTCAAAAACAGGTTGTCAGGATCAAAGATTGCGTAAAACACATCAATCATGGTTGTGTCCTTCTTGATTGTGTCCTTTTGGGCTGCACCTGTGATCATGCCTTACCATTTTCAGATCTCCATGATAAATATCATTTATCATGGCCCCGTTTATCATAGTTGTGGGGTGGATGACGACCTGGCGGTTTACACAGATAACGCTTTTTACATATTTTGAAACAAATCCCAGATCGTGGGATACCAGGAGAATGGTCATTTTTGAGTTCAGGTTTTTTAAAATGGAAAATAGATTTTCT
>JAHJDU010000327.1 GCA_018812385.1 Pseudomonadota bacterium | reverse complement strand
TTCCGAGACGAGTTGTTGCGCATTGCAATATTTTGGAAACCGAATCTTATCGATGGCGTGCAAATAATTGCTGCTCCTCTATGGAAATTATTCCAACACAGCCCTTGGCAAAATACGCTTAAGCTTACTTGGAATAAGCTTGAAAAAGGTGATTACGACTGGGCGCGCCTTGCCTACACCATCTGGCCAGAACGTGTTATCAGGAATAGTCATAAAGACCACAGCTACTCAATAGCCCACCATCTGGAAACTGACCTGTGGGAGGAAATCGAGAATGGTACAGACCTGCAAGGTAATCCAAAATATAAGTGGGTGCCAAAGGATTTAAGTGAACAGGCTCTCAAGGCCATAATTATGGAAAAATCTAAAGGAAAAACTTAATGGCAGCAAAACGAAAAAAACTGGTAGTAATGGTTTCTTCCACCGTTTATGGGATTGAGGAACTCCTTGAGCGTGTGTATGCAATCCTGACGAGTTTTGGTTATGAAGTTTGGATGTCACACAAAGGAACCCTGCCTGTTCTTCCGGACAAAACTGCCTTCGAAAACTGTTTTCAGGCAGTAGAAGCATGTGATTTATTCCTCGCCATTATAACAACTCACTACGGTAGCGGGAAAGAAGATAAAGGTGCACTGTCAATTACCCATCAGGAATTATTGAAAGCAATTGAACAAAATAAACCCCGTTGGATTTTGGCTCACGACCAGGTTGTTTTTGCACGAACTCTTTTAAGAAACCTTGGATATGATACGGCAAAAAAGCGTTCCAAACTGCCTTTGAAAAAGACTCCTGTGATTGATGATCTTCGTGTCATCGATATGTATGAAGCCGCAATTCGACATGATATCCAAATAAAAGATCGGAAAGGAAATTGGGTACAAAAATATGTCACCTCAGAGGATGCTCAACTTTTTGCCTCAGCGCAGTTTTATCGCTATCAAGAAGTAGAGCATTTTCTTCAAGAGCAGCTTAAGGATTATGCAACTGTAAGCAAACAGATGGCAAAGGGGGTGAAGTCATGATTGCTGCCGCCATCAAAAAGCAAATTGTCAACGGTGAGAATATAGGAATAGAGTTTATAACATCCGTCAGAGATTCAAGCGCAATTGCTAAAACTATATGTTCATTTCTCAATACTAAAGGCGGCACTGTGTTCTGCGGAGTTGATGATAAAGGCAAAATTATTGGAATCACTGATGCGCAGCCAGAGGCAGATAGTCTTCAAGTATTTCTTAATGATGCAATTTCGCCAAAAGCACTTTTATCCGTAGGTCTGGATGAAGAAAATGGCAAAACCATCGTTACAATAGAAGTGCCCCAGGGGAAAGATCGACCATATGTTTATAAAGGGGCCGTCTATGTGCGCCATGGATCTCAGACTCGGACCGCTGATTCTGCAACACTTAGAGAAATGGTACAATCAAAATCAATTGAACCAGAGCGCTGGGAACGACGTCCGTCTATGGCTCTAGAAGAGGAAGACCTTGATCCCGATGAGGTTTTTAAAACTGCAAAGGAAGGTGAAGAATCGAGACGTTTCACATTTTCAAATTCTAATGAAGTCATACCTATCTTAGAGGATTTAGGACTTTACCGTACCGGCAGCTTCTCACAAGCTGCTGATGTACTCTTTGCAAACAATCCGGCTTTGAGACATCCTCAGGTGCGTGTCCGGGCAACCCGTTATGCTGAGGACAAGGAGTCCGATCAATACCTAGATGATCAAGTGTTCCAGGGACCACTCGTAAATATGCTCAACAACGTCATCGATTTTGTGAATCGGAATGTAGCTTTGACTGCTCATTTTGACGGTGATCGATTACGCCGCCAGGACCTGCCTGAATATCCCATGTATGCATTACGCGAAGCCTTGGTAAACGCATTTGCGCACCGAGACTACTCTGGATTCTCTGGTGGTATTTCTGTCGGGATATACCCTTCTCGCATTGAAATTTGGAATTCTGGACGTTTGCCTGAAGGTCTGAAACCGAGCGATTTGAGACGGAATCACCCTTCGGTGCCTACCAACCCG